>SLSM01000204.1 GCA_007130445.1 Trueperaceae bacterium
AGGGGTCGTGGCTCAGGGCGTCGCGGTGGGGAAGCCGGTGAGCTCGATGAGGTCGAACTCGAGCAGCGCCAGCGCGGTCGCGGCGTCTTCCTGGCCGGTCAGGACGCTGTGGATGGCCGAGTAGAAGGCGCTGGAGACCTGCGCGTAATCGGGAGCGGTGGCGGTCGACGGGCGCGCGACGGCGTTGATGAACACGTCGTAGAGCGAGCCGAAGAAGGGCACGGCCGCGAGGACGTCCTCGTCCTCGTACAGCGCCATGATCGTCGGGTTGAGCGAGCCTTCGACGGCGCGGATCTTCTGCTCGTCGTAGGACGCCAGGAACAGCGCCACGTCGGCGGCGAGTTCGGGGTTGTTGCTGTAGCGGCTCACGCCGAGCTGCCAGCCGCCGAGCGTCGCGGCGGGGGTGCCGCCTGCGGCGTCGCCGGCCGGGAGCGGGCTGACGTCGAACACGCCTGCGACCGCGCTGCCGGCTTGCTCGCCGAGCGAGTAGGCGTAGGGCCAGTTGCGCATGAAGGCGGCGTTGCCGGCCTGCCACATGTTGCGCGCGGCCTCTTCGTCGAAGCCGGTCACACCGGGCGGGCTGATGGTGCCGACCCAGCTGGCCGCGAGGTCGATGACCTCGATCGCGTTGGCGTTGTTCACCGAGATCGTGCCGTCGGGCTCGATGATGCTGCCGCCGTCGTTGGAGGCGATCCACTCGAGTGCGTCACAGGTCAGGCCCTCGTAGGCGTTGCCCTGCCAGACGAAGCCCCAGAAGTCGCTGTTCCCCTCGGCGCGTTCGCCGTCCTGGATGGTCTGCGCCATCTCGGTCAGCTCGCTCCAGGTGGCCGGCGGGCCGTCGAAGCCGTACTTCTCGAGCAGGTCCGTGCGGAAGTACAGCAGCCCGGCGTCGGTGAACCAGGGGATCGCGATCAGGCGACCGTCGACCGTGTTGTTCTCGACGATGGCGGGGAAGTGCTCGCCGACGACGTCGGCCGCCCCGTACTCGAAGAGGTCGACGAAGTGCACCTCGAGGTCGCCCGGCCAGATGACGTCGATCTGGTAGACGTCGACCTCGGGCGATTGCGCCTCGAAGAACTGCAGGTAGAGACCGAGGCGGTCGTCGGCCATGTCGGGGGTATCGAGCACGTTGACGGTGACGCCGGGGTTCTGCTCCATGTAGCGAGCGGCCGCGGCCTGGACGAGTTCGAGCTCCTGGCCGACGGCGCCCGCAGCGACCGTGACGGTCTGGGCCGAGGCCGCGCTCATGGCCAAGGCCACGGCGAGCGTGAGACTGACGATCAACTTGCGCATGCTATCCACTCCTCTTTCCTGGCGAACCGTGCGCGACGCGCACGTGGTGAGACGCCGCCATATGGCGGCCGGGGTCGAACCCTCGAGGATCCCCCTCGGAGATATGACGCACCCCGGTCCAACCGCGCGCCGACGCAGGGCGTCGGGCACGGCGAAGGTTCGATGCCGAGAGTGTACCAAGGGAGCCGACGCTCCGCAAGGCGTGCTGGGCGACGCGATCAGCCGCGCATGGTGTCGGGGACGAGCCAACGCTCGAGCCAGGCACGCAGCGCCGCCTCTTCGAACGGTCGCGCCAACACGTCGACCTTCGGCCTGCGCCACCAGCGCCAGCCGGCCTGGCCGCTGCCCGCGGTGATCAGCGCCATCGGCAGGTGGGCGACACCGGGCTCGGCGCGCAACGCCTCTGCGGCGCGCCAACCGTGGCCGTCGTCGTCGATCAACACGGCCCGCGGCCGGAGCGAGTCCGCCGCCGACCGCGCCTCATCCACGCTCGCGACGATCGCGGGCACCCCGCCGCTGCGCAGCACCAGCAGGCCCAGCAGCCGCTGGATGGCCTCGCTCGGGCACAGCACCAACACCTGGGGCTCGTCGGCCACCACCGCGACGCGGCGTACCACGTCGTGGGCCTCGAGGCGGCCCAGCACGCCGAACACCCGGCGCTGCGGCATGTCGAGCTCGGCCGCGATCGCACGAGCGGTGCGGCGACCGTCGAGCTGCGCCAGGACGTCCCACGCGGCCTCCGGCAGCGTGACCGTGGTCGGGTCGCCCGCACGGTCGAACACCGCCCCGGGGGCGACGCGCGCGGCGGCGTCGTCCTGCAACTGGCCGGTGACCTCGAGCAGCACCGCCATGGCGTCGACGGCCTGACCGTCAGGGACGTAGGTGCGATCGACGGCAGCGTCGGTGAAGGTGAACTCGCCGTCACGCCAGCCGAGCAGGTCGGCCACGACCTCGCTGACTTGGCGCCTGACCGCCCGTGCGAGCGCCTCGTCGTCGACGAGCCCGAGCCGCCTGGCCGCGAAGCCGAGCGGTGCGCCCGCGTGCTCGCGCGTCTGCTCGGCCAGGATGTCCTGCACCTCGGCGGTCGACAGCAGGTCCATGCGCACCAGGATCTCGCCGAGGTGCACCCCGGGCCGCATGCTGGCGTAGCGGATCCGCCCCTCGTCGAGCTCGAGGACGGCCACTCGGTCGTCGCGTCGCACCTCGAGCGTCCCGACCTTGCGGCCCGTCACCAGGACCTGGAAGACCTCGCCGAGCGGCATGGTGCGCAATCGTCCCTCGAGCAGGGCACTCACCCCCCGCTCTCGAACAGGCCCACGTCGCTTGGTGCGCGCAGTCCGAGGTGGGCGTATGCCCGGTCGGTCGCCACGCGCCCGCGAGCCGTGCGCTGCAACAGGCCACGCTGGATCAGGAACGGTTCGTGCACCTCCTCGAGCGTCGCGCGGTCCTCGCCCAAGGCGGTGGCGAGCGTGTCGAGGCCCACCGGCCCACCCGCGAAGGTCTCGACGAGGGTGCGCAGGATGACGCGGTCGCGGCGCTCGAGCCCGCCCGGGTCGATGCCGAGTTCGTCCAGGGCGGAGCGCGCCCGCCGCAGGTCGATGTGGGCCTCGCCGGCGACCGCAGCGAAGTCGCGGACGCGCCGAAGCAGGCGCTTGGCGATCCTCATGGTGCCGCGCGCCCGCCGGCCGATCTCCAGCGCCGCGTCGGCGTCGAGCGGGAGGCCGAGCAGGCGGGCGTCGCGCGCCACGCCCTCGGCGAGCTCCTCGTCGCGGTAGTACTCCAGGTGCTCGATGATGCCGAAGCGGCTGCGCAGCGGACCGGTGATCAGGCCGGGGCGCGTGGTGGCGCCGACCAACGTGAAGCGCGGTAGGTCGAGCCGGATGGTGCGCGCCGCGGGCCCCTGGCCCAGCACGATGTCGATCTTGTAGTCCTCCATCGCAGGGTACAGGTGCTCCTCGGCGACGCGGCCCAGGCGATGGATCTCGTCGATGAACAAGACGTCACCGTCCTCGAGGGCGTTGGTGAGGATGGCGGCGAGATCGCCGGGCTTCTCGATCGCCGGTCCCGAGGTGATGCGGATGGCGACCCCGAGCTCGGCCGCGATGATGTGCGCCAGCGTGGTCTTGCCGAGGCCGGGCGGCCCGTACAGGAGCACGTGGTCGAGTGCCTCACGCCGACCCTTGGCGGCCTCGAGGTAGACGGCCAGCTTGTCCTTGAGCGCGCGCTGTCCGACGTACTCGGAGAGCGCGGTCGGTCGCAGCGCGGCGTCGTCCACGACCGTCACGGTAGCACGGCGCTAGGAGCGGCTCCGGGGCTCGAGACGCAGCGCGTCGGCATCGTCGGGGCCGTCCCGCACGAGGCCGCCGCCCGCGACCCGCCAGCGCTCCTCGCCCCCGGCCCAGCGGTAGTGCACGCCCGCTGCGTCGACGCGCTCGGAGGCGTCGGCGCGCGCCATGACCGGCGCCCGCACCTGCTCGAGGAACGTCCGCCGGGCACCCTCGTCGACGCGCGACAGGTGGTCTCGGAAGAGCCGCGAGCGCCGCAGCGCGATCTCGGGCCACGCGGCCGAGCGCCAGCGCAGTGCGACGATCACTGCCTGCACGATGAGCCCGGCGACGAACGCCCACCACACGCCGACCACGCCCCAGCCCAGGCCCAGTGCCCACCACCAGGCGAGCGGCAGCACCACGAACCAGCGACCGACGATCGTGGCGATCAGCGGCGGCCGGGTGTCGCCGGCGCCGCGCAGGCCGCCCGAAAGCACGAAGAACACGGCCAGGACGGGCTGCGCCAGCGCGTTGATGCGCAGGTAGCTGACGCCGTCGCGCAGGACGGTCGGGTGCGCCGAGGGATCGAAGAAGCGCACCAGCGGCTCTGCCGCCACGAACAGGACGAGCGCCACCAGCCCCATCACGGCCACCCCGACGGCCAGGGCCGCGTGGGCGGCACGCCAGGCGTCGTCGAGCTGCCACGCCCCCAGCGCCCGGCCGACCAGACTCGTGGCGGCCACCGCGAAGGCCAGACCCGGCATGAACGCCAGCGACTCGATCTGGAGGCCGATCGCGAGCGCGGCGGCACCGAGGCTGCCCGAGGGCGTGCTCGTGACGATGCGCATCACGAGGAGGCCGGCGCCGCTGTAGGCCAGGCTCTGCAGGCCGCTCGGCCAGCCGATGGCCAGGACGTCGCGCCACGTGTCCCAGGCGGGTCGCCAGCTGCCGCTCCCGAACGAGACCACGCTGTGGCCACGCGCCAGCACCCACAGCGTCGCCGCCATCGCCAGCGCCCGCGCGGCCACGGTGCCGACGGCGGCGCCCGTCACGCCGAGCGCGGGGAAGGGCCCTATGCCGAACACGAGCAACCACGTGAAGAGCACGTTCGCGACCGTCGCGAGCGCGGACAGCAGCAGCGGACGGACCGTGTCGCCGGCCCCCTGCAGGAGGCTCGCACCGGCGATCTGCACGGCCGTGAACAGCGTGCCTGCGAACACCACGAGGAGGTAGGGCAGCGCGATCGCCGCGGCCCGCGGGTCGTCGCTGGCGTCGAGGAAGCCGAGCACCGGGCCGCTGAACGCCCACCCCGCGAGCGTCAACGCCAGACCCAGCGCGACCGCCACCAAGACCGTCTGCCTCGCGATCAGCGACAGCGCGTCGGGATCGCGTGCGCCGCGCGCCTGCGCGGCCAGCGCCATGGCCCCCGACGAGATCGCCATCACGACGACCAGGACCAACAGCCGCACGCTGGTCGCGAGCCCAACGGCGGCGACTTCGGTCGAGCCCAGGCGCCCCGCGAAAAACACGTCGACGACGTTGACCAGCGTGGTCAGCAGGTTGGCGCCGATCACCGGCAGCGCGAGGCGCCACACGGTCCGAAGGGTGGCCCCGTCGAGGCCGAGGCGCGACATACTCGTTCGAGCTTACCGCCGCTTCGGTGCCGCGGAGCGCAGGCGACGGCGCGGTCGCGACGCGGGTGTAGATTGGAGCGTCCATGGCGAGGAGGCCAGCGATGCCCACCCACCGCGTCAGCGTCAACGGCGAGGTCCGCGACCTGCCGATCGTCAACGTCGGCGCCGTATCGGTCGCCCTGCTCAACCTGTTGGGTGACACCGTCCTCACCGAGGCCGCCGCCGACGCGTTGGCCGCTCTGCTGCCGGAGGGCGTCGAGGTGCTCGTCACCCCCGAGGTCAAGGCGGTGCCGTTGTCGCACGCCATCTCGGTGCGCACGGGCGTGCCGTACGTGGTGGTGCGCAAGACCGAGAAGCCCTACATGGTGGGCGCGCGGCGACACACCGTCGTGTCGATCACCACCGGCACGCCGCAAGACCTCGTGATCGACGGCGCCGACGTCCCGCGCCTGGCTGGCCGGCGCGTGGCGATCGTCGACGACGTCGTGTCGACCGGCGGGACGCTGACGGCGCTGGCCGAGCTGTTGCACGACGTCGGAGCCAGCCACGTCGCCACCATGGTCGTGTTCACGGAGGGCGACGAGCGCGATGACGTCGTGGCGCTCGGGCACCTGCCGCTCTTCGCCGCCGACGCGGCCGACGCGGGTGCGGATGGTGCGGCTGGCGCGGCCACCGGCGTGCCTGCCGCCCGGGAGTGACGCCCGAGAGGCGGACGTGAGCATGTCCGACGACGCCAAGGAACAGATCAGGGCACGCGTCGACCTGGCGCAGCTGATCGGCGAACAGGTGGTCCTGAAGCCGGCCGGTCGCGGCCAGCTCAAGGGCCTGTGCCCCTTCCACGCCGAGAAGACGCCGTCGTTCCACGTCCACGTCGACCGCGGCTTCTTCTACTGCTTCGGTTGCGGCGCCAAGGGCGATGCCTTCGACTACGTGATGCGAACGCGCGGAGTCGGGTTCGTCGAGGCGCTGACGATGCTCGGCGAACGCACCGGCATCGCCGTCGAGCCGGCGAGCCCGCGGCAGGGGCGGCGCAGGGACCTGCAGGAGGTGAACGCGTTGGCGCTGGCCTTCTTCCGCCAGCACCTGGCTGGCGGCCCGGCGCTGGCGTACCTCGAAGGCCGCGGTCTGACGCGCGAGACTATCGACGCGTGGGAACTCGGCTACGCGCCAGACGCGTGGGACGGTCTGCTCAAGCACGCCCTGACGAAGGGGGTGCGCGACGACGACCTGATCGCCGCCGGTCTGCTGGTCGAGAGCGACCGCGGACGCCGCTACGACCGCTTCCGCGATCGCGTGATCTTCCCGATCCGCGACGGGCTCGGTCGCCTGCTCGGCTTCGCCGGCCGCGTGCTCGGCGACGCGTTGCCGAAGTACCTCAACACCCCCGAGACCGACCTCTTCAAGAAGTCGGAACTGCTCTACGGGCTCGATCGCGCCCGCGCGTCCATCCGAGCCTCCGGCGAGGTGGTGGTGGTCGAGGGCTACATGGACGTGATCGCGCTCCATCAGGAGGGCTTCCCCAACGCCGTGGCTGCCCTCGGGGCCACCCTCACGACGGAGCAGGCCGAGGCCCTGGCGCGCCTCGATGCGCGCAGGGTGTTGCTCGCGTTCGATGCCGACGAGGCCGGCCAACGCGCCGTGCTCGGTGGCCTCGACCAGAGCGTCGGGCGGCGCTTCCTCGTCCAGGCGGTCACGGTTCCCGACGCCAAGGACCCTGCCGACGTCGTGTTGAGCGGTCAGCGCGAGGCCTTCGCCGCGGCGCTGCGGACCGGCGTGTCGGAGGTCGCCTTCCGCTTCGAGCGGGTGGTGAGACAGCACGACGCGACCACGGACGAGGGGCGACGGGCCGTCCTCGAGGCGCTCGCGAGCGCCCTGCAGCCGAACGACGTGTTCGACCCCGTGGCCAGCGAGCTGCGGCGCTTGGTGGTCGACCACCTGGGGCTCGACGGCGAGCGGCTCGACGCCTGGCTGGCGGCGCGGCGCCCGCGCCGACTCGACGCGACGGCTGTGGCTGGGATGCGTCGGCGCGGGAGCGAGTTGACCCCCGTACGGGTGCTGGAGCTCGAGGCGATCGGGCTGATGCTGCTCGAGCCCGAGCGGCTGCGCGAGCGCGTCCAGGCGTCGCTCGCGATGCTGCCCGAGACGGGCGACGCGTCCGAGCTCGTCACCTTCGCCGAGACGTGCGAGCGCCACCGTTACGACGACGCCGCCGTGGTGGCGTCGCTCAACGCGCGCGACGGCAGCGAGCGCGTGCTCGAGCGGATCCTTGCGCACGCCACGCGTGACGCGTCCGAGCGACCGCTCGACGTCGACCGGCGCCTCGAGCAGCAGTTGTCGCGGATCCGCGAACTGCACTTGGCGACGGCCCAGGCGCGGCGCCAGGAGCGCCTGATGACCCGCTGGGACGAGTTACGGCGCGTGATCGAGGATCCGGCCACGCCCGCGGACGCGCTGCGCGAGGCGTACGGCGAGTTGGCCGCGATCCGCGACGTGCAGGTGGCGCGCGAGGGCGAGCGCCAGCTGCAACGGGGTGGTCGCCAGCGCGCCGAGCAGCGGCGCCGCGGTTCGTGACCTCGGTGCGCGTTGACACCCCGTCGGAGCGGTTGCTATGGTTGGGCGGCAGCGTGTGAGGCGGGAATTGCCGGTCCGCACCGCCTTTTTTTTGCCTCACGACCGCACACCACCGCAACCGACGACGTCCGTCGACAGGTAGGGTCGTCGTGTCAACGAGGAGGGCCGTTTGGCAGCTCAAGGTGAGTCCTTACTGCACGACCTGATCCAGCACGAGCAGAAGCAGGGCGAGCGCGTCAAGACCGCGCAGCGCGAAGCCGATGCGATCGTCGCGGCAGCCGAGCAGGAGGCCAGGGACGTGCTCGCTCGTGCGCAGCGCGAGGCGGACGTCGCGGCCGACACCGCGATCGAGAGCGCGCGGCGCGAGGCCGAGGCCATCGTCGAGCGCGCGGTGTCGTCGGCCGCGGCCGAGGCCGAGCGCCTGCAAGCCGCCGCCGACGCTCGTCGTGATCGCGCCGTCGAACGGGTGCTGGAGCAGGTCCTGCCATGATCACGCCGATGGACCAGCTCCTGCTCGTCGGGCGCAAGCCCGTCGCGAACGACGTGCTGGTCTCGTTGCAGAGCCTCGGTGCGGTCCACGTCGACCGTCTCGAGCCGACGGAGGAGGGGCTGGTGCCCTTCGTCCTATCGGAGGAGCAACGCCGGCGCACGCAGATCTGGGACCACGTGGTCGCGCGCACCGAGACGCTGCTCGCGTTGTTGCGCGTCGACGCCGACGGGCCGGGGACCGGCAAGAGCGACCTGCCGGCCGACGCCGACGGCGTCGCCGAGCGCGTCGACGTGGTCGGCGACCAGGTCGACGCGCTGCTCGCGGAGCGCGTCGAGGCCGAGGAGGAGCTCGCGCTCGTCGGTCAGTACCTCCCGCTCGTCCGCGATCTCGCACCGACGCTGGCACAGATCGAGTCGTCGCGCTGGCTCGACGGCGCCGCTTCGATCCTGCCCGCCAGCGCACTCGACAAGCTCCGCGGTGAGCTCGACGCTGCCCTCAGCGGCCGCTACGCCCTCTCGACCAAGCCGCGCGGCAAGGACGTCACCGTCATCGTCGCGGTGCTGAACGACGACGCGGCCGCCTTGCGCGCGGCGCTGGCGAAGGCCGGCACGGGCGAGTTGGAGCTGCCCGAGCGCTACCGGTCCCTGGGCATCGCCAAGGCGGTGCACGTCATGGAGGAGCGCGCGCAGGTGCTCCCGAAGCGCCTCGGCGCGATCGCCGACGAACTCGGCAAGCTCGCACTGCAGCACGGAGCGCGGCTCAAGACGCTGAGGCAGACGGCCCTCAACCATCAGTCGCGCCTCGCGCGCCTCGCGGGCTTGGCACAGGGCCGCTACGCGTTCGCCCTGCGGGGCTGGGTGCCGAGCGCCGACCGCCAGAAGGTCGTCGACGCGTTGCAGAAGCAGTTCGGTGACGACCTGCTCGTCCAGCACAGGGCGGCCGACGAGCACCACGACGTCGGTGTGCCCGTCAGGTTGGAGAACGCAGCGTGGGCGCGCCCGTTCCAGGGCCTGCTCTCGGTCTTCGCCCCGCCCGCCTACGGCAGTTTCGATCCGACCTGGACCCTGGCGATCTTCTTCCCGCTGTTCTTCGGGGTCATCGTCGGCGACATGGCGTTCGGGATGATCTTCGCCTGGATCGCGTGGATGCTGCGCAAGCGTGGCAACGCCGGCAAGGTGCTCTCGCTCGGCCCGCTCGGCATCGTGATCCCCGCCGACTCGCTGAAGTGGATCTCGTCGATCATCTACTACAGCGCCGCGTGGACGATCGTGTGGGGCTTCATCTACGGGGAGTTCTTCGGCACGTTCCTCGAGTACTTCCCGCCCGGTCGCCCGGTCTTCTTCCCGCCCAAGGAGGGGTACGACGGGATGATCCAGATCCTGCTCTTCCGGGTCGAGGTCTTCCTGCCGGTGATCCTCATCGCGATCGCCTTCGGCGTGATCCAGGTGCTCGGCGGCTGGGTCATCCGGGTGGTGTACGGGATCAAGCACGGCGACATGAAGCACGTCTACGAAGGCATCGGCATGTTCGCCGGCCTGCTTGCGCTGGTCATCTTCGCCACGGCCTTCCTGAGCGACAACATCAACCCCGTCGTCAACGGCATCGTGTTCGTCGGTCTGGCCATCTTCCTGATCTGCGTGGCGCTGGCTCGGATGCCGATGATGCTCATCGAGCTGGTGTCCAACGGTGGCAACATCCTCAGCTACCTCCGTCTCTTCGCCGTAGGCCTGGCGGCCGCGCTCGTCGCGAAGCTCGCGACGCAGCTCGGCTTCGCCATCTCCGACTCGCTCCCCATCATCGGCCCCATCCTCGGGATCGTGGTCGGCGTGTTCGTCCACCTGCTCGCCCTGCTCCTGAAGATCATCGGGTACTCACTCCAGCCGTTGCGTCTGCACTACGTCGAGTTCTTCACCAAGTTCGGCTTCTACGAGGCATCCGGTCGCCCGTACCAGCCGTTCAAGCTCCTTGGAGGGAAATCATGAACCTGTTCGCTCGCGTCTTCGTCCTGCTGCTCGCTGCCGCCCCGCTCACCCTGGCCTTCGCCCAGAACGGTGAGATGGGTATCGGTGCCGGTCTGATCGCCATCGCCGCTGCTCTCGCGATCGGCATCTCCGCCGTCGCCACCGCCATGGCCATGGGTACGATCGGTGCCGCCGGCGTCGGTGCGCTCGTCGAGCGCCCGCAGGCCTTCGGTCAGATCCTCATCTACCTCGTCATCCCCGAGACCATCATCATCTTCGGCTTCGTGATCGCCTTCTTGATCAACGGCCAGATCGGCTAATCCCAAGTGGCTGATCTCACGGCTCTTCTCGAACGAGAAGCGAGCGCCGAGATCGACGCCATCCTCTCCGAGGCGCGCTCGCGCGCCTCGGAGATCGTCGCGCAGGCCGAGGCGGAAGCGGAGTCGCTGAAGGCGACCCGTGCACGCGCCGCGGCTGGTCAGAGCGAGGCGACCTTGGTGCGCGCCCGGAGCGCAGCGCAGCTGCAGGCGACGGCGCTCACGCTGCGCGCGCAGCACGAGGCGGTGGAGTCGGTGTTCGAGGCGACGAGCGAACGGCTCGCCGCCCTCGCCGCCGACGCCAAGGCGTACGAACCGGTGCTCACGACCCTCCTCCAAGAAGCCGTCGCCGCGCTCGGCGCCGACGCCGTCGGGGAGGTCCAGGTGGCCGCGAAGGACGTGGCGCTCGCGACCAAGATCGCCAAGGCGTCCGGCCTCGACGTCTCGGTGACGGCTGGACCCGTCAGCGGCGGCGTGCGGGTCATGACCACGCACGGCAGCAGCGTCGAGAACACGCTCGGCGCCAGACTCGACGCGGTGCGCGGCGAGCTCGCCTCGAGCGTGGCCCGGACCCTCTTCGCGGCCGATCCGTCGGAGGCGTAGCGCATGGCAAACTACGGCTACCTCAATGCGCGCGTGCGCGGGATGCGCTCGCGGCTCGTGCCGCCCGGGTTCGTGGACCAGGTGTTGGCCGGGGGTGGCTTCGAGGCCTTCGTCAACGCCTTGGCACAGACCGCCTACGCACCCGATCTCGAGACGGCGCGCGCGCACGCTGCCGGAGGCGCCTCTCTCGAGGCCGTCGACCGCGCCATCGCGGCCCATTTCTCGCGCACCGCGAAGGCGCTGCTCGCTCACGCGGAGGGCGACGCCGAGGTGCTGCTCGGCCTGCTGCTGCGGCGCTACGACGTCGCGAACCTCAAGGCCGTGGCGCGGGCGTTCCACGCCGGCAAGGCCGGTGACGAACGCGAGGGCGCCGTCGAAGCGGTCCTCGGCGCGACGCTCCCGGTCGGCGAGCTCGACGCCGCCACCGTGCGCACGATGGCCGGTGCCAGCGACCTCGCGTCGGCGGCCCAGGCGCTCGTGGTCGCCGGGCATCCGCTGGCGAGCGAGTTCCGGGCGGCCGTCGCGGCCTACACCAAGGCCGGCGACCTCTTCGCGCTCGAGCTCGCGCTCGACCAAGCCCATCACGCGAACGTGCTCGCGACCGCCCGAGCGAAGGGTGCGAGCGACGCGTTCCGCGACTATCTCGCGCTGGAGATCGACGCGACCAACCTCCTCACCGCCATCAAGCTGCGCGGGCGCGGGTTCGACGTCGACGCCTGTTTCGTCCCCGGTGGCAACGCCGTGTCGCGCTCGCAGTTCGCGGAGATCGCCGGCGGCGAGCCGGGGGCCCCGCTGCCCGACCTCCGCGGCCCGTTCGCAGGGGTGCGCGAACACGGGGACGACCTCGAGGCGTGGCTGCGCGGCGCCGTGGAGCGCGCGGCGCGCAAGCTGACCGCCGATCCGCTCGACATCGGCCTGGTGACGCACCTGTTGCGCGCCAAGGAGCGCGAGGCGGCGACGCTGCGACTGCTGGCGCGCGGCACGTTCTACGGTGTGCCTGCGGCCACGCTGAGACGGGAGCTCGGCCATGCCTAAGATGCTCGTCGTCACCGACGCCGAGACCGCGATCGGCTTCCGGCTCGCCGGGGTCGACGTGCTCGAGACCACCGCCGACGCCGCCCAGCGCGACGTCGAGGAGGTGATCGCCTCGGACCGCTACGGCCTCGTCGTGGTCGACGAGAGCCTCGTGAACGATCCGGTCAAGGCCATGGAGCGCGCGATGCGCGGCCGCGACCTACCGGTGCTGCTCCCCATGCCGGGGCTGTCGGCGGCCTTCGATCACGAGGCCGACGCGAAGACGTACATGCAACAGCTGGTGCGCAGCGCCATCGGCTTCGACATCAAGCTCGACTGATCCACACGGAGGCTTCATGGCCATCACTGGCACCATCCAACGTATCTCCGGTCCGGCGGTCATCGCCGAGGGGATGATGGGCGCGCGCATGTACGACATCGTGCGCGTCGGCGGCGAGAACCTCGTC
>SLSM01000324.1 GCA_007130445.1 Trueperaceae bacterium
CCGAGGCGGTCGCCACACCGGCCCCTGCCGCGGAATCCTCCGTCGAGGAACCCGCCGTCGAGGAACCCGCCGTCGAACAGCCCACACCTCCGCCGGTGCCGCCGAGCGCCGAGGACGCCGCCGCGGCCGACCCGCCGACGGCGGTCGCCGCTCCCGAGCCCACCCCGGAGGCGGCCGTCGAGTCGACCCCCGACGTCGCTCAGCCGACCCCAGCCGAGACGCCGACGGCCACGGTGGACTACGTCGTTCGCCCTGCCGATACGCTCTACGACATCGCACGCGCTCACGGCGTGTCGGTCGACGACCTGATCGCCTGGAACGGCCTCGATGGCACCCTGATCCGAGTCGGCCAGGTGCTCTCGCTGACGCCCGGAAGCGACCAACCGACGCCCCAGCCGCTCGCGGTCACGGTCCGCAACGGCGACAACCTGTGGACGCTGGCGCGTGCGCACGACACCACGGTCGCGGCGATCGCGAACGCGAACGGCATCGACCCGCAGGCAACGCTCCGTCTCGGTCAGACGCTCACCATCCCCGGCCGCTACGCCGCGGTGGCCGGCGCCGACGGCGTCGCGCCGGCGGTCGGTGGCCCCGCCGCCAGCGAAATCCGGGTGGGTCCCGGGGAGTCGCTCTGGACGATCGCCCGGCGCCACGGCACCACGGTCGGGGCGCTGATGGAACTGAACGGTCTGGCATCCGATCGCCTCCAGGTCGGCCAAGCCCTGCGCGTGCTGCCAGGCAACGCTCCGAGCCAGGCGCTCCCAGCCGCGGCGGCCCCTCAAGCGTCGGTGCCGAGCAGCGGCATGGTGTGGCCGCTCGTCGGCAACATCACCTCGCGCTTCGGCTACCGCCGGCTCCGCATCGGTGGCACCAACATGCACTACGGCCTCGACATCGACGGCAACACCGGTGATCCGATCCGATCCGCCACGGCGGGGACGGTCACGTTCTCCGGCTGGCGGGGCGGTTTCGGATACCTGGTCATCGTGACCAACGGCGACACCGAGTATTTCTACGCGCACGCCTCGGCGCTGCTCGTGAGCGAAGGCCAGCGCGTGGAACCCGGCGATCTGATCGCCCGCGTCGGCGCGACCGGAAACGTCACCGGCCCGCACCTCCACTTCGAGATCCGAGTGAGCGGTACGGCGGTCGACCCGCTACCGATCCTCGAGGCTCGCGCCACGCGCTGAGCCCGTCGGCGACCGAAGCGATCTCCGTGCAACACGTCATCGTCGTCGGCGACATCCACACGCAAGCTGAGAAGTTGTGGCGCATCCTGCGGGAGTCGGGCTGTGCCGACGACGCCCTCGAGCCTGCCGCGCGCCTGGTGGAACGCGACGACACCCGGCTCGTCCTCCTCGGCGACCTCGTGCACGCCAAGAGTCGCCAACGCTACGCCGACCTCGTGAACGTCAGACGCTACGACGAGTACAACCCGCGCCATCTGAAGGCCGCCGAAGCGGCCCAGGAGTCGTTCCTGTACGACGTCCAGCGCTTCCAGGCGGCGCTGCCCGAGGGACGCGTGACGATCCTCATGGGCAACCACGACTTCAACGCCGTCAGCGACGAACAGGGTCCGCTGCGCACCGACGACGTGTCCCACCTCGAGTGGAAGCCGAACTACGGAACCGCACTGCCGGACGATCTGCAGGCGTGGATCCGTGCCTGGCCGAGCGAGGTGGTCATCGATGGCCTCCATCTTGCCCACGTCGGTCCCCTGCCCGAGCACAACACGTACGACAACGCGTTCTACCTCGAGAACCGCCGGCGCTGGATCTACGAGGAGGAAGACGTGATGGAGCACACGCCGCACCGCCTGGGGGTCTACGGGCACACGCCCGTGCGCGGTGGCGTGAACATCGCCTCGCAGGGGCGCGCCGTGCTGCTCGACACCAACGGACACGGCGACGAGTACACGTACCTCGACGTCAGGATCGACGACGACGGTTACCACCTACGGATGCGCGGTCTGTTCTTCGACGAACTCATCGCCCGCTGAGCGCTCGGCGCACAGCGCGGCGCACGAGGGGCCTCACTCGAAGGCGAGCGCGCTGTCGTAGCTCGGCGCGTAGACCACCCAGAGCTTGAACGGTGCGAGGTCGACGCCGCCTGCGTCGGTGGCGAATCGGACGCCCTGACCGGCGTCGAGCGACCAGGTACCGGTCACCGCAGCACCGCGCACGAAGAGCGTCGCCGGACCGCCCCGCAACGGGATGTACAGGCGACCCTCGGCGTCGTTGGGGATGGTGCGCGCCTCGATCGACACCACCAGCACCGCATCGACCAACACGGCCTGGCCCGAGGCGTCGCTCGCCGGAACACCGTTCCTGACCCAGCGATAGGCGTTGACGGCGCGTTCGTAGCGGAACGCCGTCTCGTAGGTCCCGCCGAAGCGGTAGCGAACCTCTTCCACCTGATCGAGGTCCGGATCGGGCCGGTAGATGACGCCGGCGACGGTGCGCCCGCGCCCGAGATCGATGCGGTTCACCGCCTGGCGCAAGGCGTTCCCGCCCGCGAACAGGTTGTACGGTGCGCTGCCGTCCCCCCGACTGAAGAGCTCGCCACGCGTGAACGAGTTCAGGGTCGGCGCAGCCGTCGCGCTGATGGCTGCGAGCGCGCCGGGCGAGCCCCCATCGTGCACCATGACCGCGTCCATGCTGCGCGAGAGGTCGACCATGTAGTCGCGGGCGCTGCGCACCGGACCGACACGCTCCGGATCGGTACGATCGAAGACGAACACCAGTCGGGTGAGGGCGCCCTCGACGGGCATCTCGTGCACCTGCGTGGCGGGGTTGATGCCGTGCTGCGGGTACCCGCCGACGTTGTCGACCACCACGGCCATGGGGCGCTCGAGCGTCTGCCGGAACGGCGTGCTGGGAGGCGCTGGTGATCCCGTCGGGGTGGTGCTGCCGTCCGGACCTGCGGCGGCGCCGAGACCGAGCTCGTCGGGACGGTCGCTCGGCGGACCGGTCTGCCCCGCTCGGGCGGCGTCACCGCCGGCCGGAGCCTCGATCTCACGACTGCCGACCGAGGTCGCCGCTGCGCTCACGTCGCTCGTCGCGTCGACCGTCGGGGCCTGCGCCACCGGTTCGGGCGCACGCACCTCGGCGCGCAGTTGGGGTGTCGGTACCGGAACGGGAGCGGCGACCGCCACCTGCGGAACCACACCGACCTCGCGCGCCGGGCTCACGTCGGTGCGGATCGACGGTACGGCCACCGGGCGTGCGGCCACGACCTCTGTCGCGATCGCAGGGACGGGAACCGAGGCAGCCTGAGGGATCTCGGTGCGCAACGCGGGCGTGGGCACCGGCACCGCCGCCGCCACGCTGACCGTGGGTGTCGGTGCGATCGCCCGCGGCTCCGGGATGACGGCCGCGACGGCCGGGATGGGCACCTGGATGCGTTGAGCCAACGGCGACGGTGCCAGCTCCGGCGTGACGATCTCCGGCAACGGCGTCGTCGAGACGTTCGCGACCGGTACGTCGGTCGCCGCGGTCGGGACCGACGGCGTCGGCAACGGCGGCGAGGGGGCCGCCTCGACGACGGGATCGGGCGCCGCCGGACTCGGGTCGGGTGCTGGGGGTTGCACCGTCTGCGGCGTCGGATCGGGTGACGCCGGCACCGGCTGCGGCGCCGTGGCCGCCTGCGGCACGCCGATCTCGACATCCTCGACCTGTGGTCGCGGCGTGGTGGCTGCGGGGGCGTCCACCGTCGGTGCCTGGACGACCTCCTCGGCCAACGCCGGCACGCCGATGTCGATGACGAGGTAGGTCGGCTCCGGAACCGATCGAGGCAGCTGCAGCGACCACAGCACGAGCCACACGATCAGCGCGTGCAGCACGACCGACAACGCCGCCGCCCGACGCCGGTCGGGGTCACGCGCGAACTGCCGCCAGCCATCTCGCGTGCCCTGCAGCAGCGCATGGACCAAGACCTGGATGGCGGGTGGCTCGCGGCGCTCGAGCATCGCTTCGCCTCAGCCTCCGGTCGCGATGGCGATGCGCTGCGCACCGGATTGCTTGATCAGGTCCATGACCTGCACGACGAAGCCGTGCGGCACCGTGGCGTCGGCTCGCAACACGACGGTCGTCTGGCCGGTGTCGACGATCAACTGCTGCAAGATGGCCGCGAGCGCGTCGGGCTGTACCTGCGTGCCACCGATGAAGACGCGCTCGTCGGGCGTGACCGTCACGGTCGGGAGATCGCTGGGGGTGGCCTCCGCCGTCTGCGCCTGCGGGAGGTCGACGGGGAGTCCCGTCTCCAGCGAGATGAACGTGGTGGACACCATGAAGAAGATGATCAGCAGGAACACGACGTCGACCATCGCCGTGAGGTCGATCCCTACGGGCATGCGTCCGCCCCGAAGTGCGCGCCGGGACACGAGCCGACTCGCCATGTCAGCCCTCCGACTCGTCCAGGTCGCGCTGCACCTGCAATCGGGCGCGTGCCGGACTCGTTCCGGCCGCCCCCGACGTTCCCGTCGAGCCAGCGGCCGCGGCTCGTGCCGCCATCGACGGCCCGACCGGCGCGACCCGCGGCGGCAGCGGACGCTCTTCCTCGATCGCGACCCGGTCGAACAGCGAGGGCGCCTCGCCGGTACCGCGCGCGGCCGACGCCGCGGCGCCCGTGGTCGCGGTGGGCGCGACGTCGCTCACCTGGTTCGCGCCGGCGGTGCGACGCACCGTCGTGGCAGCGACGCCCGCGGTCGCCGTGGCCGGCGTCTCACCTGCCGGGCGCTGCTCGTCGCGGTCCTTGCGGGCGGCGACCGCCTGGACGACGTTCGCCATGAGCTCTTCGCGACGCCTGTCGATCTCGAGCAGGATCGTGTCGACCTTGCTGGCCAGGAAGCTCTGGCCCACCAGCGTCGGGATCGCGACGATCAAGCCCGCGGCCGTCGTGACCAGGGCCTGGCCGATGCCTCCCGCCAACAGGGCGGGATTGCCCGTGCCGGAACCGCTGATCTCGCCGAACGCGATGATCATGCCCGTGACCGTGCCCAGCAAGCCGAGGAGCGGGGCCACCTGCGCGATCGTCGCCAGGGGCCGCAGCCCCCGGGTGAGGCGCTGCTCTTCCTGCAGCGAGGCGTCCTGGAAGGCGGCCTCGACCGCCTGACGGCCGTAGGGCAGCCGCAACAGTGCGGCATGCAGCGTCCGCGAGATGGGTCCACCGTGCTGCTCGCACGCGTCGAGCGCCAACTCGAGGTCGCGGTCGCGCACGGCGGCGTTCACCCTGGCCATCAACGCGTCGCCATCGAGACGTTCGCGTGAGAGCTTGGCGAAACGCACCAAGAAGAGGTAGACGGCGTAGATCGACAGCACGGCGATGGCGAGCAGGACGACGCCACCGGAGATCAACAGGTCCATGAACGGCTCCCTCGGGTGATCCGCATCGCGGTCAGCGTACGTACGTGAGCGGTGAAGGGCATGAGAAGACGGCGCCGAGCGTGGGTGCCCGTGCTGTGTGGCGTCATCCCGTGGTCCGCATCCCCGCCGCGATGCCGAGCAGGCTGACGAGGACGGCCTCCTCGAGCTCGCCTCGTTCGGGCGGCCCAGACGCGTCAGCTCCGGGCCCGGTGGCGTCGACCGTGGTCTCGAGAGCACCGTCCGGGGACGCCTCCCGCAAGCGCTTGAGCAGCGCGACCTGCAGGAACGAGAGCGGATCCACGTAGGGATTGCGCAACGCGATCGCGCGCTGCAGCGTCGCGTCGTGCGACTCCAGCCGCTTGCCCGTGGCGAGCTCGATGCGCTCGACGCTCAGCGCGTGCTCGTCGCGGATCAGCGGCCAGAAGCGTTCGCGAAGGTGGTCGGGCACGAGGTCGAGGTACGCACGGAAGATGCCGAGGTCGGCCTTCGCCAGGCTCATCGCGGCCAGATCGAGGACGCTCGCGAGGAACGGCCAGGTGCGAACCATGTCGGTCAGGCGCTCGTCGTCGATCGTGGCGAGCCCGCTGCCCAGCCCGAACCAACCGGGGAGGTTCGCGCGGGTCTGCGTCCAGGCGAAGACCCATGGGATCGCACGCAGGTTCGCGAGGGAGCGGTCGCCGCGTCGCCTGGCCGGGCGGGAGCCCACGTCGAGCCGGCTGATCTCCTCGATCGGCGTCACCGCGTGGAAGAAGTCGAGGAAGCCCTCGCTCTCGAGCAGGCCACGGTAGGCCGCCCGCGACGCAGCTGCCGCAGCGGACAAGGCGGCACCGTGCTCCGGGGCGACGTCGGGGACACCCCGGGCGTCGCGCGCCGAGGCGAGGACGAACGCGTGCAGCACTTGCTCCAGATGTCGATGCGCGAGATCGGGATCGGCGTAACGGTCTGCCAGCGCCTCCCCCTGCTCGGTCATGCGCATGCGTCCCGAGAGCGTGCCGGGGGGCTGCGCCAGGATGGCGGCACCGGCCGGTCCACCGCCGCGGCCGATCGAGGTCCCGCGCCCGTGGAACAGGCGCAGGGCCACGCCGTGGCCACGAGATACGGCAGCGAGCCCACGCTGCGCCTCGTGCAGCGCCCAGTTCGCTGCCAGGAACCCGACGTCCTTGTTGGAGTCCGAGTAGCCGATCATCACCTCCTGGACACCGCGTTCGAGGACGTGCCGGCGATAGACCGGGAGGGTCAGCAGCGCGTCGAGCACGGCAGGTGCGGCCTCCAGGTCGGACTCGGTCTCGAACAGCGGCGTCACGTCGACGCCACGGACGCCCGCCTGCTTCGCGAGCAGGAGCACCTCGAGGACGTCCGACACACCCTCGGTCATCGACACCACGTAGTTGCCGAAGGCCTCGGCGCCGAAGCGCGTGCGCACGCGCCGCACCACCTCGAGCGTGTCGAGCGCCAGGCGCGCCTCGTCTGCCATCTCGTCGTCGGGGCGCAGCAGCGGGCGGGGGTGCTCGAGCTCGCCCGCGAGCAGGTCGACGCGTGCCGCCTCGTCGAGTGCGGCGTAGTCGGCGCAGACGGCGGCCCTTCGCAAGAGGTCGGCGACGGCACGCTCGTGCGCACCGGAGTGCTCACGCACGTCGAGCGGCGCCAGGTGGAAGCGCGTCGCCTGTGCGGCGTAGCGCAGCGGCCGCACGAAGGCGTCCGCCGCCCGGCCCGCACGAGCACCGTGGAGCGCTCGCTCGAGCTCTGCGAGATCGCCGAGGAACGCCTCCGCGCCCCGCTCCCGGGTCTCGTCCGGGCGACCCCCTCGGAATGCACCGACGTCGGCGGGGCCCGGCGCCCGGTCCTCGTCGAGGCCGGCACGGCCCCGTTCGGATGCCAGGGCCGAGCGCATCGTCGCGAGCCGACGCCGGAACGGCTCGTGCCGGTGGCGCTCGTCGCGCCCGTAGCGCGCCTCGGCGCGCAGCGTGTCCGCCTCGAACGCGTCGTCGACGTGGACACGTCGCTCCCACTGCGACAACGCCTCGTGCAAGGCGTCGACGCCGGCGATGTGGGCATCGAGCGCGAGCTCGGCGTGGCGCGCGTAGACGGCGCGCATCACGTCCGGCGTCACGTTGGGGTTGCCGTCGCGATCCCCGCCGATCCAGGAGCGAAAGCGCAGCACCGGCGGTAGCGGTTCTTCGAGCGGGTCGTCGAAGGCGGTGCGCAGCGCGTCCTCGAGGTCACCCATCAAGCGCGGCACCGCCTCGAGGAGCGACCGGCGGACGTAGCCCAACGCGCCCTCGGCCTCGTCGAGCACCGTCGGCCTGCGCTGGCTCAGTTCGCGCGTCTGCCACAGCGTGGCGATCTCGGCCATGACCGCCGCCTTCGCCGCGCTTCGTGCCGGTGGGGCGAGCTGCCGCTCACCCAGGTCGCGCATGCGCAGGGCGATCCGCTCGAGGGAGTGGCGCACGGTCGCGCGCTTCACCTCGGTCGGGTGGGCGGTGAGCGTGAGCTGCACGTCGAGCGTGCCGAGCAACGTCCGCACCTCGGCGTGGCCCCAGCCGTCGTCTCGCAGGTGCGCGATCGCCGCGGCGATCGATTCGCTCCGGGGCGCCTCGCCGCTGGCCGCACCCTCGCGGAGTCGGTTGACGCGCACACGGTGGATCTGCTCGGCCACGTTCACGAGCTGGAAGAACAGCGTGAACGCGCGCAGCACCCGTTCGGCGGTCGGCAGGTCGAGGTCGTCGACCAGCGCGCGCAGGCTGGCCGTGGCCTCGTCGTCGCGATCCGCCGAACGCGGACGCTCGCCCGCCTCGCGCGCAGCCGTCTCGGCGGCGCGACGGTGCTTCGTCAACGCGCGCACCCGCTCGACGGTGTCGAACACCGCCTCACCCTCTTGTTCACGGATGACGCCGCCGAGGCTGCTGGCGAGCAGGTCGACGTCGTCACGCAGGCGCTCGAAGGCGGCCGCCTCGAGGGTGCCGACGTCGGAACGGCCCTGCGCCTGGGCGGCGCGGCTCACGACGCCTCCTCGGCGCGCCAACGGACGCGCTCGATCGCGAGCGCTCGCCGGCCTTCGAACGTCAACACCACGGCGCACAGCGTCGCGACGCCGGTGGCGGGCTTGAAGCGCCGCGGCCGCTTGGTGCGCATGCGGTGGTGGACCTCCTCGAAACGCATCCCGATGGACGAGTGTTCGACCCCGGTCATGCCGACGTCGGTGATCGAGGCGGTGCCCTGGTGGATCGCCTCGTCGGCGGTCTGCACGTGCGTATGGGTGCCGATCACCGCGCTGGCTCGGCCCTCGAGGTGGTAGGCGAGGACGCGCTTCTCGCTCGTCGCCTCGGCGTGCACCTCGACGAGCACGGGGTCGTTCGCCCCGGCGGCCTCGACGATGGCGTCGGCGGCATCGAAGGGGTCGTCCATCGGGTCCATGAAGATGCGCCCCATCACCTGACCGATCGTAACGCGGGTTCCGTCGCGGGCCGGGAGGGTCACGAAACCCACGCCTGGGGTCCCACGCGGGTACGTCAGGGGTCGCACGAGCCGCGGCGTCTCCTCCAGGAGCTCGGCCGCCTCGGCCTGGTCGAACGTGTGGTTGCCGAGGGTGACGACGTCGACGCCCGCGTCCCGCAGGCTCCGGAACTGGCCGCGGGTGATGCCGAAGCCGCCGGCGCAGTTCTCGCCGTTGGCGACCACGAAGTCGAACTCGTCGCGATGCCGTTTCAGGTATGCCTGGACCGCGGCGATGCCTGGGGCGCCGTACACGTCACCGATGAAGAGCAGCCGCATGTGGCACGGTACCGCACCTGCGCGTCGATCTCCGCGTCGGCGGGTGGTCCGGTGCAGGCCCGAGCGAGCACCCTTCGGCCGGCCGATGGGGCGGTGGTAGCCTGGTGCATGGACTTCGACGCCATCGACAGGCGCATCCTGGCCATCTTGCGCGAGGACGGCCGCGCGACGCATGCGGCGATGGCCAAGGCCATCGGTCTCTCGGCCCCAGCCATCGGCGAACGGGTGCGGAAGTTGGAGCACGCCGGCGTGATCACGGGCTTCCGTGCGGTGATCGAGCCGGCCGCAGTCGGCCTGGGCATCTGCGCCTTCGTCGCGATCGCACCGCAGCCCCGCAAGTCGGCCGTTGCGCTCGTCGAACGCCTGCTCTCGCTGCCCGAGATCGAGGAGCTCCATGCGGTGGCCGGCACCTACGCCTACATCGCCAAGGTGCGCGTGACCGACACACCTGCGCTCGACGCCTTCCTCGACCGCTTGTTCATGCTCGACGGCGTGGAGCGGACCGAGACGACGATGGTCCTGCGCACCAACGCCGAACGGCCCCTGCACCTCCCCTGGCCCCCACCCGACGAGACGGCCTGAGCGGCCCGTGGACGTCACCCTGCGCACGCTTCGCGAAGGCGACCTCGACGCTTACCTCGCCCTGCGCGAGCACTCCTTCGGCTACCCCGCTGGCGACGACGTCCTGAGCGAGTTGCGGGGCCGGATGCCGGCGACCGTCGGCGCGTTCGATCCCGCGGGTCGCTTGGTGGCGAGCGCGGCCCGTCCCCTGTTCGAGACCTTCGTCGCCGGCCGGCGTCAACCGCTCCTGGGCATCGCCGCCGTGCAGACGTTGCTACCCGCACGGCGTCGTGGGGTGGCTCGCACGCTGCTGGCGAGGCTGCTGTCCGATGGGCGCGAGGAAGGCATCGGCTGGAGCCTCCTCTACCCCTTCGACCCGCGCTTCTACGACCGGCTGGGGTGGCAGTCGTTGCCGACCGGCGTGCGCCTTGCCATGGACATGGCGTGGTTGGAGCGACCACGCCCGGTCGACGCCTGGCCCGTCACGTCCGACCTGCGCAATGCGCTGCACGAGACATACCAGCGCTGCGCAGCGCAATGGAACTTCAGCAACGCCCGCACCATGGGACCGTGGGACGTCTGGAGCGACATGCTGCCCGAACGAGGCGGCCGCGGCGCCGCGTATCGCGTCGAGGACGGCTACGCCGTGCTGCGGCTCCGCGACGGCGGAGGTTCGGGCACGACCCTCGACGTGATCGATGCCGCCTGGTGCAGCCCCGGCGGACGCGACGAGGTGCTGGCGCTGCTCGCCGCGTACGCCGGTCAGGCCGACAGGTTGGAGATCGAAGTGCCGCACGACGATGCGCTGGCGTGGTCGCTTGCGGACTGGTTCACCACACCGACACGGGCCACCCGCATGGTGCGCGTCGTGGACCTCGCCGCGGCGCTCGCGCCACTGGTGCCGATCGACGACACGCGTGCCTGCACGGTGCGCGTCCGAGACGCGCTGGCACCATGGAACGAGGGTACCTGGCGGATCACCCCGGGTCCCGAGCGATGCGCGGTCGCGTCCACCTCGTCGACCGCCGAGGCGGTCCTCGACGTGCGGGCCGTGGCCCTGCTCGTCGGAGGGGCTGCGACACCCGAGGCCGTGCTGCGCGCGGGCCTCGCCGACGGTGACCGTCGAGCGTTGGTCACGTTGGCCTCCCTGGCGGCCGGTAGGACGCCGTTCCAATCGCTCAACGACCGATTCTGAGGCCCGCGGGCCACGCTCGACGCCCGGGCACGAGCCTGGCAGCGCCCGCCGCCGGTCCTACGGCGCCCTGACGGCTTCCACGAACCACGACGGCAGACGTCCACGCTCGCGCGCCAGGAACGCCGGTGCGTCGGCGTCGAGCAGGTACGTCACCGCGTAGTCCTCGCGACTGCGCACCGCGCGCCCGTAGGCCTGCACCAGCGTGAGGCTCGTGCGCCACGCGTACCAACCCGGGTCGCGAGCGCGACGTGCCGCGACCTGGGCGTCGCCGAGGTACGGGAACGGCAGCTTGCAGATGACCTGCCAGCGGGCCAGGTCGTCCACGAGGTCGAGCCCTTCGGTCATCGAAGGCGTCAGCAGGACGGTCGGTTCGGGCCGAGTGAGGTGCTCCTCGAGGGCCGCCTGACGGCCCTCCGCACTCACGTGGGTGACGATGCGGCGGCGCACGTGATCAGGTAGGCCCGCGTACAGCGCGCTGGCGATGCGGTACGAGTGGGTGTGGATGACACCCTTCTCGGTCTCGTGGTCTTCCATGATGGCCCCGACCTCGTCGATCAAGTGCGGCAGCTCGCGCGCCTGGTGGTGGCGCGTGAGCCGCGCCACAGGCCGCAACACCAGCGGCCGCCGCTCGGGTGGGAAGTTGCTCGCGACGCGGATCACGGCAGCCTCCTCGCGCGGCACCCCCAGCCCGCGGAGGAAGGTGGTCTCGTCCAAAACGGTCGCGCTGAGCATCAACACGCGCCGGGCATGACCGAGCAGGAGCTCCTCGGCGAACGGGCCGACCTCGACGGGCTTCCAGCCGAGCCAGGTGGAGCCGTTGTCGAAGCCGTGTTCGCATACCCACTCCACGCCAGCGTCCCACGTATCCGTCAGCCAGCGCAGTCGTCGAACCTGCCCGTCGAGCCATTGCAACGTCTGGAGCTTCCCGAGGTCCGACTGTCGCAGGTGGCGGCCGGCCACGATCTCGCCGTCGAGTTGGGCGCGGCGGGCGGCGAGCCGTGGGAGCAGCGCGTCGGCGACGTCGACGGCGTAGGCGGGATCGATGAAGGCGGGTAGGCGCTCGTCGATGCCGGCGCGCTCGAGCGCCGTGTCGGTCAGGCGCACGTGCAGGTACTGCATCAGATGCGCTTCGACGCCGTGCGCCTCGTCGAGGACCAGCAACTCGCGCTCGCCGAAGCCACCGGAGTCGTTGACCTGGTGCAGGAAGCCGGCGTAGTTCATGAGCGCCACAGGGGCGGCCAGCGCAGCGTCGCGGGCGCGGTAGTAGCCGCAGGCGTCGCAGGCCGGGAAGGTGTGGCCCATCAAGCACGGCGCGTGGGCTGCGGTGGCGTGCTGGACCACTTCGCACGCGTACGTCCCGCGGCCTTTGAGGAGCGCCAACGTCGCGAAGTCGCGGTGATACTGGTCTTGCAGCACCTTCTGCCCGGTCAGGACGTAGGCGTCTCGCGCCTCGTGCGCCAGCGTGACGGCCAGCGCGCTCTTGCCGGCGCCAGTCGGCGCCTCGATCACGACCACGCGCACACCAGCGGCGAAGGCCTCACGGGCGGCATCGAGCGCCTCGCGTTGGCCCTCCCGGAAGGTCGCGAAAGGGAAGGACGCTCGCGCGGCGTGCACGCCTGAGGCTAGCACGCTCGTGATCGCTCGCCGGCTGCGCTGCCGGCGGCGACCCAACGCCTCGCGGCATCGACTGCAGCCCACGCCAATCGAACGGCGACGCCCGCAGTGCG
>SLSM01000227.1 GCA_007130445.1 Trueperaceae bacterium
CGAGCTCGAGCACGAGCTCGGCCGCATACGCGTCGAGCGGCTCGATCAGGTGCGGTCCGAGGCCGAGGCCGCACGCGCCGCCTGGCGCGGCGACCTCGAGCGCTCCCGGCGCGAGACGGCGGACGAGCTGCGCCGGATGGCGCCGGTGCTGCTCGCCGATGCGCTGCGGCGCGGCTGGCGCGAGCTGGCCGACGAGGAGCTCGAGGCGCGTGCCATGCGCACCTTCGTCCACCGCCTCGCGGAGCTCGACGACGGGACGCGCGCGGCGCTGGCGGCCGCCGCCGCGAGCGGCACGGTCGCGCTGTCCACCGCCTTCGAGCCGACCCCTGAGCAGCGCGAGGCGCTCACGGCCGCGCTCGCCGACACGCTGGGCGTCGCTGCCACGATCGCCTTCGAGCGCGACCCGCTGCTGGTGGCAGGCGTGGCGCTCCGCGCCGGCGACCTGCGCGTGGGCTGGTCGGTCGGCGACCACGTCACGGGCCTCGCGCGTGCCTGGACCGCGGCGACGGCAGATGAGGCGAACGGCGCCGCGCGCGGCGAGGCTGGCGCGGCATGAGCGAGCGCCGCGCCGACGCCCTGCACGACGCACTCAGGGGCGAGCTCGAGAGGCTGGCCGAGGTCACGCGCACGCACCGCGCAACGCCGACGGTGCGCGAGCTGGGCACCGTGACGGCGGTCGGCGGCGGCATCGCCACCGTGCGTGGCCTGCCCGGCGTCCGCGCCGACGAGGTGGTGCGCTTCGCCGGCGGCGAGGAGGGGCTGGCGCTCGACCTGCGCCGCGAGGACGTCGGCGTGGTGCTGCTGTCGTCCGATGCGGGTATCGGCGCCGGTGACGACGTCGAGCGCACGGGCGGCGTGCTCGACGTCCCGGTCGGCGACGCGCTGCTCGGCCGGGTGATCGACCCGCTGGGGAGGCCACGGGACGGCCACGGCCCCGTGCGCTGCCAGCGCCGCATGCCCATGGAGCGGCCCGCGCCGCCGATCCACGTGCGCGCGGCGGTGCGAACGCCGCTGCAGACGGGCGTCAAGGTCGTGGACGCGCTCTTTCCGATCGGCCGCGGCCAACGCGAACTGATCGTGGGCGACCGGCAGACTGGCAAGTCCACGCTGGGGTTCACCGCGGTGCTGGCGCAGGCCGGCACCGGCGTGCGCTGTGTGGTCTGCGTGGTCGGCCAACGCGGTTCCGAGACGGCGCGCTGGCTCGTCGACCTGCGTTCGCGCGGTGCACTGGCGTACACGACGGTGGTGGTGGCGGCGAGCCACGAGGCACCGGGGCTTCGCTACGTCGCGCCGTACGCCGCGACGTCGATCGCCGAGGCCTGGCTCGCCGAAGGGCACGACGTGCTCGTCGTGTACGACGACCTCACCGAGCACGCCCGCGCGTACCGCGAGCTGTCGCTGCTCCTGCGGCGGCCGCCCGGGCGCGAGGCGTTCCCCGGCGACATCTTCTACCTGCACGCGCGGCTGCTCGAGCGCGCCACGAACCTGGGCGCAGGCGGCTCCCTGACGGCCCTGCCGATCATCGAGACGCAGGCCCAGGACCTCTCGGCCTACATCCCGACCAACCTGATCTCGATCACCGACGGCCAGCTCTACCTGTCGCCGAGCCTGGCGGCGCGCGGCGTCCTGCCCGCGGTCGACGTGGGCCGCTCCGTGTCGCGCGTCGGCGGCAAGGCCCAGAGCCCCGGCTACCGTGCGGTGGCCGGCGACCTCCGGCTCGCGTACGCGCAGTTCGAGGAGCTCGAGGGCTTCTCGCGCTTCGGCACCGAACTCGACGCCGAGACGCGGCGCGTGCTGCGCCGCGGCCGCCGCGTTCGGGCGGTCCTCACGCAGGGGCCGCTGGTGACGATCCCGGTCGGTGAGCAGCTGGCGGCGCTGGCGGCGGTCGTGGGTGGCGCCTTCGACCGCGTCCCGCCGGGGCGCGTGAGCGCGGCTGAGGACGCGCTGCGGCACGCGGCCAGGACCGAGCACGCCGACCTCCTCGCCACGCTCGACGCTGGCGGCGCGTGGCCGGACGATGACCGCGAGCGCCTCGTCGCGACCGCCGTGCGGATCGCGAAGGGCTTCGTCGACGACGGCGAGGGTGCCGATGGCGACGCGTGAGGTCCTGCGGCGGCAGGTGCAGAGCACCGAGACGCTGCGCTCGGTGGTGCAGACGATGAAGGCGCTCGCCACCGTGCGCATCGGCCAGGTGCGCCGCGCCGCCATCGCCCTGGACGTCTCCGTCGCCACGCTGGAGCTGGCCTTCCAGGCCCTGCTGCGCACGCGACCCGACCTCGCCTCCTACCCCGGGCCGGCCGAGGACGGCGCGTGGGCGGCGATCGCGGTCGGTTCGGACCACGGGCTCTGCGGCCCCTTCAACGATCGCCTCGCGCGATTCGCGGCGACGCGTTTCGAGCGGCTCGCACGCGTGGCCGGGCCGCCGCGGCTGTTGGTCGTCGGCCGGCGCCTACGCCCGCGCTTGGCCGGTCTCGGCTTCGACGCCGAGCGGACGCTGCCGTTGCCCGCCGGGGTCGACGCGACCGACGTCGCGGTCGCGCGGCTGCTCCAGCAGATCGAGGCCTGGCAGACCGAGCAGGCCGCGGGGCGTGTGCTGGTCGTGCACCACCACCCCACCAGTGGCGTGGGCTACCGGCCCGACGCTCAGCAACTGCTGCCGCTCGACCTCGGCTGGCTGCGCGGCCTGCGTGACAGGCCCTGGCCCACGCCCTGCCTGCCGCTCGCCGGTGTCGACGACGAGCGCCTGCTGCGGGGCCTGGTGCGTCAGCACCTGGCCCACGTGTTGGCGCGCGCGTTCGCGGCCTCGCAGGCCGCCGAGAACGCCGCGCGGCTCGCGGCCATGGAGGCAGCCGAGCGCAACGTCGACGAGCGCCTCGCTCAGTTGCGCCACGCCGCCGCCCTGGAGCGCCAGAACGCCGTGACGGCCGAGCTGCTCGACGTGCAGGCGGCGTACGTCGCGAGCGGCGAGACCGGGGGCTAGCGGCCGGTTCCCCGGCGGGACCACCACCCGTTGCAGGCCCAGCGCGTGATCACCACCGTCCGCGGATCGGATCAGCCGTACGCGAGGCTCTCGCGCACCGACGTGCGCGCCGCCTGCCGCGTCGGCAGCACCGTCGCCAGCGCCGCGATGGCCAGCACCGCGAGCAGCCAGGCGGCCACCGCCCACCAGGCGAAGGCGACGTCCAGGTCGGTCTCGAGCATCGCCTGGCCCATGCGGCGCGCCAGCGGCTCGGCCAGCAGCCAACCGATCGGTACCGCCAGCAGCCAGCTCAGCACGGCCTGCACCACGCCCTCGGCGAGGTGCA
>SLSM01000006.1 GCA_007130445.1 Trueperaceae bacterium
CCCGAAGCGCCGGGTCCGTCGTCAGGCGTTGCGCGGGTCGGTCCGGCCCGCTGGAGCGTCACGGACGTCGAACACGGCGCCGGCGAGGCGCAGGTTGACCGTCACGAACGCGTGGCGTTGCAGCACGTTCCAGGTGTCGACCTGCGTCCCGTTGGGTCCGTGCTCCAGCAACGACACGTCGAACAGGGTCTGGAAGGGCTTCTGCGCGGTGATCGTTGCGAGGAAGTCGGACAGGCGGTTCTCCGCGCGCATGTGGAACTGGCCGCGGAGCGCACAGTTCGCATACATCACGTACACCTGGCGCGGTTGCCGGCCGTAGCCGTCCTGGCCACCGTCGGGGGCGCCTCCGACCATCCAGCTGACGTGCGCCTTCGGCACCGCCGCGTAGGCCGTCCCGTAGACGCGATCGGCGTCGGCAGGGGGGTCGGCCACGGTCGGACGGAACATCGTCGCGTCCGTGAGCGACAGGAACGAACGATCCTCGGAGTTCAGGACCCAGGCCGTGCTCGTACCCGATCGCATGTGGAGCAGCGCATGGACGCGGAACTCCTGCGTGTAGACGACGACCCCGACCGGAGCGAGTGATGACGCCAACATGGCCAGAGCCTAGCACCGGTTCGGGCTAGAATGCGCGGCGTGAACGAGCGTCGCTACTTCGGCACGGACGGCGTGCGCGGCCGCGCGGGTGAGGCTCCGATGACGGCGGCGTTCGCGCTGCGTCTCGGCGCCGCGACCGCCGAGACGCTGCGCGCCCATGGAATCGATCGTCCGACCGTCACCGTCGGCCAGGACACGCGTGTGTCGTCACCGATGCTGGCAGCGGCGGTCACGGCCGGGCTCGCGTCGCGCGGCGTCGCGGTCGTCGACCTCGGCGTCGTCCCCACGCCGGCGGTCGCGTTCTTGACCACGGCGCTCGGGGCCGACGCCGGCGTGATGATCAGCGCGTCGCACAACCCGTTCGAGGACAACGGCATCAAGCTCTTCGACGCCGCCGGTCACAAGCTCCCGGACGCCGCCGAGTCTGACGTCGAACGAGTCCTCGACGCCCTCGACGTCGCGCAGGGCGACTTCGGCCTCGCGCCGCGCACGCACGACGACATCGGACGCACGCGTCGCTACGTCCATCGCGACGGCCACTACGAGCGGCACCTGCTGGCGGCGGCTCCGTACCTCGACGGTTTGCGCGTCGGCCTGGACCTCGCGCACGGTGCCGCGTTCGAGATCGCGCCACGCATCTTCAAGCAGATCGGCGCCCGTCTCGACGTCGTCAACGCTGCGCCCGACGGCCAGAACATCAACGTCGACTGCGGCAGCACGCACCCTGCGGCGATCACCGAACGCGTGCTGCGCCATGGCCTGGACGTCGGGGTCACCTTCGACGGCGATGCGGATCGCGCGCTCTTGGTCGACGCCCGCGGCCGGCTGGTCAGCGGCGATCACATGCTGGCCATCTGCGCCGTCGTGCGGCGCGAACGTGCCATCGTCGCCACGTCGATGACGAACCTCGGCGTCGAGCGCTGGCTCGAGTCGCAGGGCGTCGCCCTCACCCGGGTCCAGGTGGGAGACCGCTACGTGTTCGAGCGGCTTCGCCGCGACGACCTGCGACTCGGCGGCGAGCAGTCCGGGCACCTCTTGTTCCTCGACAAGGCGACGACCGGTGACGGCATCCTCTCGGCGCTCCAGGTGCTGGCAGCCTGCCGGACGTCGGGCGTGAGCCTCGATGCATGGCTGGACCGGATCCCGACATATCCGCAGCGGCTCGTCAGCGTGAGCGTCGGCAACGCCGATCGCGCCGCGGTGGCGCGCGACGAGCGGGTGGTGCGGGCGACCGCGGAGGCGAGCGCTGCGCTCGGCGCGGTCGGCCGCGTCGACGTGCGCCCTTCCGGGACCGAGCGTGTCGTCCGAGCGATGGTGGAGGCCGCCGACGAGGCGCTGTGCAAGCGCGTCTCGGACGATCTCGTCGCCGCCATCCGCGCCGCAGCCGAAGGCGTCGCCCTGAGCCTCACGCCGTCCTCCGCGACGCCTGCGTCGGGCCCGAACCCGGAATGAGCGCCGCGGAAGCACCCCACGGTGTCCACGGAGGGCCGATCGACGGGGGCTGGATCGACGTCACCCGCGAGCTGACGGCGGGACACCCGAACTGGCCGGGCGACACGCCGTTCGCGCTGTCGCCGACCGCGCGCATCGCGGACGGCGCCAGCGTCAACGTCATGGCGCTGCACACCAGCACGCACACCGGCACGCACCTCGACGCCCCGTACCACTACGTCGACGGGGCCGCCCGCCTCGCGACCGTGCCGCTCACCGACCTGATGGGGCCCTGTCTCGTCCTGTCCGTGGCCGGCAGCGGCGACGCCGACGCGCCCGTGGAGCGAGCGGAGTTGGCATCGGCGCTCGCGCGTGCCGCGGGCGGCGAGGTGCCGCCGCGCGTGCTGATCAAGACGGGCCAGAGCGACGCATGGACGGCCTTCCCCGAGGCGTTCCGGCCATTGTCGCCGGCGCTCGTCGCCGAGGCGTCGCGACTGGGCGTGCGCCTGCTGGGCACCGATGCACCCAGCGTCGACGCACTGCGGTCCACCGATCTCCCCTCCCACGCCGCCTGCGCGGCGCACGGCGTGTGGATCGTCGAGGGGCTGGCGCTGGCCGAGGTCCGCGAAGGTCGCTTCGAGCTGCTGTGCCTGCCGCTGCGTCTACGTGACGCGGACGCGTCGCCGGTGCGGGCATTGCTGCGGCCGCGCACGTGACGGACGTGCCGCGTGAGCGCGGCCTGCCGCGCCTCGACGCGTTCACGCTCCCGCGTGGCATCTACCTCGACGGCAACTCCCTGGGGCCGCTGCCCACCGCGGCGCACGCAGCGATCGAGCGACGCCTGCGGCAGTGGCAGGTGCACGGCGTGGCCGCCTGGGACGACTGGTTCGGCCTGGCAGAACGGCTGTCGCCGGCACTGGCGCGGCTGGTCGGTGCGAAGCCGTCGGAGGTGATCGCGACGGGCTCGATCACGACCAACCTCCATCACCTGCTGGCGACGCTGCACGAGAGCGTGCCAGGGCGGCGTGACGTGCTGGCGACGGCGCTCGACTTCCCGACCGACCTGTACGCGTTGCGCGCGTGGGCGGAGCGCGGCGGCGGCAGGCTGCGCCTGGTCCTCTCGCGCGATGGTCACACCATCGCGGCCGAGGACGTCGAGGCCGAGCTGGCCGCTGGTGGCGTCGCGACCATGCTGCTGCCGGTGGTGCTGTACCGCTCGGGCCAGCGCTTCGACGTCGCTCGGCTCACGG
>SLSM01000172.1 GCA_007130445.1 Trueperaceae bacterium
CAGACCGGCGCCGCCGCTGAGACCCGCCAGGAGCTGCACCTGCATCGTCAGCTGGTCGGCGGTGCCGATCAGCGTGGCGCGGTCGTCGCTGACGGTGAAGCTCGACGCCTCGGCGGGGACCTCGGGCAGCAGGCGCGCGATCGTGTCGGGCAGCGACCCACCGGCCCCGATCGCTCGTGCCACGGCGTCGGCCGCGCCGGCCGAGGTGGCGACGAGCGCGTATCCCTTCGCCGCGGCCACGTGCAGCTCGAGGCCGGGGAAGACGTCGAAGCTGGTGACCGTGACGCCTGCGACGTCGCGCGTCGTCGGCTGCACCATGCCGCCGGCGCCCATCGGGTCGGCGAACGCCGACACCATCGACGCGAGCATCACGCCCGTGCGCTCCAGGCCCGCGCGGGCTGCGACATCGTCGTCGCTGAGGAACACGAGCGCGCTCTCACCGAGGAGGTCCTCGCCGGGCACGCCGGGGTCGACGGCGGCGCCGAAGCCGGTCGTGATCGTCATCGAGCCGCTGCCCATCCAGGCGAACACGTCGCCGCGCAGGTCGACCCCGATCAGGTCGCGGATCAGGCCCTCGGGATCGGGCAGCGCCAGCTCGGGGAGCTCGCGCAGCAGCGTGAGCACGTAGTCGTAGATGGCGCCGGGGTCGCCGGCGGTCGCGCTCACCGACACGGCCTCGGCCGGGATGGCGTCGAGCAGCCGAGGCGGCACGCCGCCGACGTCGGCGGCCAGGAGCGCATAGAGCGCCGGGTCGCGGCCGCCTTGGCGCAGCAGCTGGACGCTCTCGCTCTCGCTGCCGCGCGAGGTGACGCGCGCGACGCCGGCGCTGGTGCCGAAGGTCTCGAGCATCGCGGCGATGCGGGCGACGCTGCGATCGAAGCCGAGACCGCCCGCGAGCGGCGTCAGCGCGCGCGCCAGCGGTTCGAGGTCGAGGAAGCCGTAGAGCTGGCCCGGCGCCATGGTGCCGAGCGTGCCGGTGTAGCCGGCGGCGTCGGCGAAGCTGGGGTCGCTCCCGCCCTGGGCGGCGCGCAGCACGCCGCGCAGCGCGTCGGGGTTGGTCGAGAGGGCGAGCAGCTCGCCGTAACGCGCGGCGGCGATCGGCAGGCCGTCGACGATCACGGCCACGATGGAGGCGTCACCCTCGCGCAGGGTCTGCGCGCCGGCCTCGGCAGCCGTCTCGGCCAGCACGGCGTCGAAGCGCGCCGCGGTGGCGTCGTCGACGAGCGCCAACAGCGTGACCGAGGGCAGCGGGTTGAACGGGCTCACGCTCACGCCGACCCAGGCCTCGCGGCCGAGCAGGTCGAGCACCTCGAGGCCCTCGAGGTCGGCGGGCAGCGCGACGCCGTCCATGTCGGCGCCGTCGAGCGGCACGCCGAGCATGCCGGGGTCGACGTCGCCGAAGGCGCGCTGCAGCGCTGCGCCCACGCCGAAGCGCTCCCAGTCGGCGAGCACGCCCTCGAGGAGGTCGGCGTGCGACGAGAGGTCGACGACGCCCAGCGCCAGGACGGTGTCGGCGGGGAGGTAGTCGGGGAGGCGCTGGGCGAACGCCGGGACCGCCAGCGCGCAGGTCAGCAAGAGGACGCCTGCGGCACGGAAGCCGAGGCGCAACGGGTGTGGCGCGAGGGAACGAGTCATGCGAGCAGTCTACGGGCCGCGCCTGAGCGACGCATGCGCCACAGGTCACGCCCCGCCGCCGCAGCGCCCTCGGCTGCGGCGGCGGGGCGTTGGCCGCTCACCCGCGCAGGACGGTCTTCAGCCGGAGCGGACGCGGGTCAGCGCCGTACGTGCGGCCTCGGCGACCCGTTCGGGCGTGAAGCCGTACGCGCGCATCACCTCGTCGCCGGGTGCGCTCGCCCCGAAGCGGTCGACGCCGACGATCTCGCCCGCGTCACCCACCCAGCGCTCCCAACCGAGCGTCGCGCCCGCCTCGACGGCCACGCGCGCGCGCACCGTCGGCGGCAGGACGCTCTTCCGGTAGGCCTCGTCTTGCGCCGCGAACAACTCGAACGAGGGCAGGCTCACCACGCGGGCGCGGACGCCCTCCTGGACGAGCCGCTCGCGCGCCGCCAGGCACACGCTCACTTCGGATCCGGTGCCGATCAGCACGACCTCGGGGTCGCCCCCTTCGGCGTCTGCCAGCACGTAGCCGCCGCGCGCGACGGCGCCGTCCGGGACGTCGAGGTGGGGCACGCTCTGGCGCGTGAGCGCCAGGGCGGTGGGTCCCTCGTTGCGCTCGAGCGCGAGGCGCCAGGCCTGCGCGGTCTCGTTGCCGTCGGCTGGCCGGACGACGACAAGGTTCGGCATGGCCCGCAGCGACATCAGGGTCTCGATCGGCTGGTGGGTGGGGCCGTCGCCGCCGAGGCCGATCGAGTCGTGCGTGAACACATACGTGAGCGAGGTCCCCATCAGGGCCGACAGGCGCAGCGCCGGGCGGAGGTAGTCGGCGAACACGAGGAAGGTGGCGACGAAGGGCCGTACGCCGCCGTGCAGCGCCATGCCGTTGCCGATGGCTGCCATGGCATGCTCGCGCACGCCGAAGTGGATGATCCGACCCTCCATCGCACCCTTGCGCATCGACGCCTCGCCGGGGAGGTCGGTGACGTTCGAGCCGGCCAGGTCGGCAGAGCCACCCACGAGCTCCGGCACGCTCGGCGTGAGCGCGGCCAGCGTCTTGCCCGAGGCGGCGCGGGTGGCGAGCGGCTTGTCGCCCGGCTGCCAGGTCGGGAGGGCGTCGAAGGCGCCCTTCGGCAGCTCGCCCCGCATCACCCGTGCCAGCACCGCCGCCAGCTCGGGGTGCTCCGCCTCGTACGCCTGCCAGCGCTCGCGCCACGCTGCGTGCTCGGCCGCACCGCGCACGAGCTGCTCGCGGTAGTGCGTCTGCACGTCGTCGGGGACGGTGAAGGCGGGCCAGTCGATGGCGAGGGCGCGCTTGGTGGCCACGGCCTCGTCCTCGCCGAGCACCGAGCCGTGGATCTTGCTGGTGCCCGCCAGCGCGGGCGAGCCGTAGCCGATCGTGGTGGGCACGATGATCAGCGACGGGCGCTCCGTCTCGGCCTTGGCCGCGTCCACGGCGGCGCCGATGGCGTCGACGTCGTTGCCGTCCTCGACGCGCTGCACGTGCCAGCCGTAGGCCTCGTAGCGGCGACCGACGTCCTCGCTGAAGGCGAGGTCGGTGCTGCCGTCGATGGTGATGCCGTTGTCGTCGTACAGCACGACGAGCTTGCCGAGGCCGAGGTGCCCGGCGAGGCTGCTCGCCTCGCTCGCCA
>SLSM01000264.1 GCA_007130445.1 Trueperaceae bacterium
CTGGGCGATCCCCCCGTGACGGTGCCTGGGCCACGGCAGCTGGCCCGCCCGCGGGGCGTCCAGCTCGAGCGGATCGACGATGCGCACGAGCACATCGATCTCGTCTACCTGGCGCGTCCCGCCGACGGCTACGACGGCGCGCTCGAAGGCGTTCCGACGCTCGGCTGGTTCGATCGCGAGGCGCTCTCGCACCTGCCGCTCACGCCGGAGATCCGGGCGTGGTGCGCGCTCGCACTCGACGAAGTCGCGTCGGCCGGCTGAGGGCGCGCCGGCCACGCGCTATACTCCCGGTCGGCGGGGCGTAGCGCAGTCTGGTAGCGCACCTGCTTTGGGAGCAGGGGGTCGGAGGTTCGAATCCTCTCGCCCCGACCATCTAGCGCGCCGTGGCGAACGGTGACGCATCCGCAGGGCGGTCTCATCGACGTGAGACCGCCCTTCGGTCATGGCGACGAGGTGACAGCGGCGTCGTCCGGCCACCCGTCGGCGAGGAACGCCCGCACCGCCGGGAAGAAGCGAGTGGGCGCTTCGAGGTACGGGAAGTGCCCGACGCCTGCGAGGGCGATGAGGCGGGCGTGCGGCAGCGCGGCCGCCCACGCTCGAGCGCTCGCGATGGGGATGGGGTCGACGGTGCCGTGGACCACCAGGGTGTGGGCCGGGACGGTGGTGAGGGCCGAGCGCCAGTCCCAGTCGCCGAGCGACGCCATCGTGAAGCGATCGACCGCCGCGAGCTTGTTGGCCAGGGCGGCGGGCGTGCCGGCGCAGAAATCTCCCGTGCTCCGCTTCGCATGGTCGGGCTCGCCGAAGAAGGGTCGGAACCACGCCCGGTGGTAGGCGCGGCACGCACGAGCATCGCCGGGATCGGCACGCCAGGCCGCCGCAGCGGTATCCCACCGACCACCACGCGGCGCTCGACGCGCTCGGGCCAGCGCTGGGCGTACAGGGCCGCCACGGCGGCGCCCCACGAGTGCGCGAGCAGCGTCAGCCGAGGTCGATCGACATGACGGCGCACGGCCTCGAGGTCGTCCACGAAGTGGTCGACGTGCAGCGCCTCGGCGCTCGACACCAGCGACGAACCGCCCGCCCCACGCTGGTCGTAGTAGACGAGCGTGTGCTCGCAGCTCAGCTCGGCGAGATCGTCGCCGAAGCACGCCATGCTGAGGCCCGGCCCGCCGTGCACGACGACCACGACCTCGCCGCGATCACCGACCGTCCTCGACGCCAGCCGAACGCCGGGGCCTCGACGTATCGCGCCTCGCTGCCAGGTTGGCTCACGCCGCCGCCTCGACGGTGTGGGTCATGGTCAGCGCGCCCCCTCCTTCGAGTCCGGGTGCCGCACGCGTGCCCCGAGCCTACACGTGGTGTTCCGCGCGCTCAACCGCCCAAGGCGCTGCACTGCCCTTCGGCGTCGCCCCCGACGGCGTTGTCGCCGCCCGTTGGCGCAGGCGCGTTGCTCTCGCACTGCAGGTCGCCTTCGATGGCGTTGTCCCGGACGACGATCGCGCCGTTGCTCCAGAGCTGGACGTTGCCGTCGACGCGGTTCGCGTCGATCGTGATGGGTCCTGCGTTGCCCTCGAGCTGGACGTTTCCCGACACGGCCACGTCGTCGACGCGGACCACGGCGCCGTCGTCGACCTGGACGTTGCCCGCCACGGAGCCGCGTGCGACGACGGTCGCCGACGTGCGGTCGGTCTGCACGTCGCCATCGACGTGGGCGGCGAGCAGCGACACCAGCGTCGCCCGCTCGGCCTGGACGTTGCCGCCCACCACGGTGCCCTCGGCGACGTACGACGCGTTCGGGTACACCAAGACGTTGCCGGCGACCGAGCCGCCGCTGGCGTCGACCGATGCGCCGCGCGCCAGCACGAGGTTGCCGTCGATGGTGACCTCCGTGAGGACGCATGCCGTGCCTTCGGGGACCGTCACGTCGTCGTCGAACGACACGCCCGCGAGCACGCACGTGCCGCCAACGCCTATCGGGTCGCGGCCATCCGGGGTAGCCGCGGGGAGCAGCCGGAGCGCACCGGCCACGTCCAATGCGGCTGCGCCGCACGCGCCCAGGCTGAACGCCAGGACGCAGACCAGGGCAGCGCGCGGCAGGATCGAGAGCATGGTCATGGTGGTACCTCCACTCGCCATGCTCTGCCGCCGACCTGAACCGTGGCTGAAGTGGACGCGATCGCATCACGCTGCCGGCAGCGTGATGCGATCGCGTGGTCGAGTGCGTACCATCGACGACCGCGAGGCGCTCTCGCACCCGCCGCTCACGCCGGAGATCCGGGCGTGGTGCGAGTTCGCACTCGACGACGCCGCGTCGGCCGGCTGAGGGCGGCAGCCACGCGCCAAATCCCGTTCGGCGGGGCGTAGCGCAGCCTGGTCGTGCGCATGCTTCGGGAGCCGGGGGTCACACGTTCGAGTCGTGTCGCCCCGACCATGGAAGCGCCGTCTTCGATGGCGCCGTGCGCCGAGCGAACCCGCGGTGGTGGGGCCGCTGCAGTACCGGCGCACGTCCGGGTACCAGGCGAGCGAAGCGAGACCCTGATGGCCTCGCCTCGCTGCTACCCGATCGCGGTCGCGACGCCGCGCATCGGACTCGACGCTACCTCGTCAGCGCCTCGTAGGCGTCCACCATGCCGGGCCCGAACTCGGCAGTGAAACCTCTGTCATCCAAGGGATCCGCTGTCGACTGGAGCAACGCCGCCACCTGCTGCGGCCGGATGCCCGGGTTCTGGGCGTAGACGAGCGCCGCGACGCCCGCCACCTTCGGGGCCGCCATGCTGGTGCCGATCGAGAACACCCAACCAGCGCCGGGCACCCAAGCATTCAGCGGACTATAGGCGCTCAGGCAGTAGCTGAAGGGCGGCTCAGAGATGTCGCCGCCAGGCCCGACCACGCGGGTGTCGGAGACTCCGTAGTTGCTGTAGAACGTCAGCGAGTCGTCGGGACCGGTGGCGTTGATCGACATCGCCGCGGGCGTGCCCGAGGGCACGTGGAACTCCGGCCTGATCTTCGTCAGGTCGAGTCCGGCGTTGCCGGACGACGCCACGACGAGCGCTCCTTGCCACCGCGCGTACTGCGTGGCGCGCAGGTACGAGACGTAGGCGGCGGCGCCGTCCGGCTCGTTCATGGCGCGCCAGCCGCCGAGACTCATGTTGATGACGTGCACGCCGTCGTCGGCCGCTGTGACGATGCCGTCGACGATCCACGACTGGTAGCCGATGCCGGTGGCGACACCCGTGTCGGTGAGCACCGCGACCATCACCTTGTAGTTGGCGACGCTCGCCTCGGGCGCCACGCCGATGATACGTCCGGTGTCGATGGTCGCCGCGATCGCGCCGGCCACGTGGGTGCCGTGGCCGTTGTAGTCCTGCGTGCCGCCCTGGTCCCACATGATCCAGCCGGGGGGCAGCTCGATCGTGATGTCGGTGAAGTCCTTGCCGTAGGCGTAGTTGGGTTCGATGTCCGGGTGCGTCGCGAACACGCCGGTGTCGAGCACCGCCACGGTCACGCCGGCACCCTTCTGGACCGCCCAGGTGTCCGCGTTGCCGCCCACGCGCCTGATGTCCCACTGGAAGGCCACGTACAGGTCGTTGTCTTCGATCCCCTCGACGCTGATGTCGGCCGCCACCAGCTGCGCCTCGGGCAGGTCGAGGCTCAGCATCAGATCCGGACCGACGTGCGAGACGTTATCGATGCTGGCGGCGGCGTCAGCGAACCCCGGATCGCTCGCGCGCACCGCCGTTACGCCGATCTGCGGAATCCCCCGCACGATCTCGCCGCCGGCGGCGGCGATCACCTCGAGCGCACCGGTGTCCAGCGCGCCGTCGTGCACCACCAGGTACTCGCCCGACGCGGACACGACCGCCGAGCGAGCCACGTCGAACTCGGCGAGGCTCGTGTCGTGTTCACCGAGTCCGTCCGAACACGCCGCAAGGAGCAACGCGAGCGCGCCGAGGACTGCCATCGTCATCCAACGCTTCGTCACCATCGTGCTACCTCCGACCGATCGTGAGAACGCCAGCCGAACGCCAATGGAAGCGCCTCCTCCCATACTGCCGACCGGGTTCGGCCTACGTCGAAGGCACCGACGACGTCGAGAGGTCCGACACCCGACGCGTTCATCCGGCCGATCGCCTCGAACCGGCCCGCGACATCGGACACGGTCGCCTCCACCAGGGTCCCGCTGGGGGTTTCGTCATCGGCACGTCTCTCTCCATCGATCCCGATCAACCAGCAGCCACGCAACCGAGATGTTCACCGACGCCGGGCTGAGGAGCGCAGGCACGTCCAGTACCACCATCGACGACCACCGCTGGCGTTCCACCTCGAATCCATCGGTACGCCCGGCACGGCGGCCGTTGAGCGCTTGCGAAGCCGACTCCTCCCTTCGATCGGTCCTGGCTCGGCGTCCGACTCGACCGGCGCTGAACCGGACCGGCTCTCCTCTGGCCGACGGTAGCGAGCCGACCGTTCCCACAGCGCTCGCGCAGCGTTCCGAAGCATGCGCCACCCACCTGAGCGCCGGCGCACGCGCTGTGCGAGGCCGCCAGAACAGCGTGCGAGGTTCGCGAGCATGGTCGTGCCGCAACGCTCGAGTGTCCCGACCTGAACAGAGGTTGCACCTGCGCGTCGCGTGCTCGGTGTTCGACCGAGCGTGTATCATCGTCGTCGGACGTCGTGCGACGTCGTCGTCGCCTGACGTCGCCTGCGCGCGGGAGTAGCTCAGCTGGTAGAGCGACAGCCTTCCAAGCTGTATGTCGAGGGTTCGAATCCCTTCTCCCGCTCCACGGTGCCGTGTCGTGGCGGTCGGCAACGCCGTCCGCCACGACGATCGCCTCGCGGCCACTTGCACCCGTAGCTCAGTGGATAGAGCAGCCGCCTTCTAAGCGGTCGGTCCCAGGTTCGAATCCTGGCGGGTGCGCCATGGCACGTACCGTCTCGCCTCGGGCAGGCGGGGCGAAGGCGCGCTCCCTACACCACCGAGAAACGCACACCGGCGGCGTCGATGCGGTTGAGCAGTCGCGCCGCCCCCACCGAGGCGGGCGTGTGCACGCCGCCCGCTGCGTGTAGCTCGCCCAGGGCCAGGGCGAGCCCGGTCTCGCGGAGCATGCGGGCGGTGGCGCCGTAGCCGGGATCGAAGGGTGACGCGATCTCGACGATCACCGGCACCTCGTCGTCGGCGACGTGGCCGACGAGGGTGCTGCGGAACGACCCGGACGCCAGCGTCGCCGCATCGGGGCCCTCCCCGGGTGCAGGCAGGCGCCGTTCCACGAAGCGACGCAACGGCGCCCAGGCCAGCGCGATGGGTGCGAGCGCCGACGCGGCTCCGATGGCGAGCGCGCCCGGCCAGTGCGGCGCGCGCAGGCGCTCCCGATATGTCATGTCGGCGCCCCACGGCTCGCCGAGGAGTGCGCGACTGCGTCGCACGACGCGCGTGTTCACCCGGGCCATCGGAAACGGTGCCGTCCAGGTGGACAGCGAGCGTTGCCATCGTGGCCACCAGGGATCGTCGGCGACCGGGCCCGGCGGTGCGCCGGGCGCGAGGAGGTCGTGGTCGGCCAGGGCCAGGCGCGCACCGGGGTCCTCGGCCGCGGAGGCCAGCACGCCGAACGCGCTGGCGATCGTGCCGCCACCGATGCCGCCGGACATCGGACCGAACACGTGCTCGACATGCGTGCATGGGCGACCGTAGCGTTCTGCCGCGGCGCTCTGGAGCAGCCACAGGCCGAGGTCGGATGGGACGCTGTCGAAGCCGCAGGCGTGGACGATCCGTGCGCCCGTCTGCTGGGCCCGCGCGTGGAACGCGTCGATCGACGCTCGCATCCACAACGTCTCGCCCGTGATGTCGGCGTAGTCGCTGCCGGCCTCGACGCAGGCGGCGACGAGCGGCGTCCCCAGGCGTGCGTAGGGGCCGACCGTGGAGAGCACGACGCTGGTACGGCGTGCGAGCGCGTCGAGGCTGGCAGGGTCGGTAGCGTCGGACACCACGATGCCGACATCGGCTCCGAGCACCGCTCGGAGATCATCGAGCCGCGCCCGGTCGCGGCCCGCGAGCGCCCAGCGCAGGCCAGCCGGTGCGCCCTCGGCGAACGTGTCGACGAGGAGGCGCCCGGTGAACCCGGTCGCGCCCCACAGGACGACGTCGAACTCCCGCGACGGCGTGTCAGGCATCGCACGAACCCGCGGGGATCAGTCGCCGCCGCCCATGAACGCGCTGACGTAGTACAGCAGGTAGGCGACCGAGGCGGCGGCTGCCGCGACGTACGTCAGGGCCGCGGCGTTCAACACGCTCATGGCGCCGGCGCGATCGGCCTGGGTGGTGATCCCGAGCGTCTCGAGCTGCGCTCGCGCGCGGGCGCTGGCGTCGAACTCGACGGGGAGCGTCACGAGTTGGAAAAGCACGGCCGCACCGAACAGGACCACGCCGATCTGGACCATGCCGAGCGCACCGAGCATCACGCCGCCGATGATGATCCAGGGGGCGAAGTTCGCGCCGATGCTCGCAACCGGCACGAGCGCGTTGCGCCACTCGAGCGGTGCGTAGGCCTTGGCGTGCTGGATGGCGTGCCCGACCTCGTGGGCGGCGACGGCCACCGCGGCGATGCTGGGGCTGCGGAAGTTCCCCTCGGAGAGGCGGACGACGCGCTCCTTGGGGTCGTAGTGATCGGTGAGCTGGCCCTTCACACCCTCCACCCGGACGGCACCCAAGCCGTTGGCGTCGAGGATGGCGCGAGCCGTTTCGGCCCCGGTGAGACCGGAGGTGGCGGGGCGCTTCTGCCAGGTCGCGTACGTGCTGCGCAGGTAGAAGTGGACGAGGAGGGTCCCGGCGAGGGTGACGATGAAGAGGATCAACATGCTGCGCTACCTCCGGAGGTGACGTGCCCAGCGGGGGCTGGAAGGTCTCTGGCGACGAGCGTTCGAGGGCGTGCACACGCATGCGCACGCCTCGGCAAGCGTACGTGGGACCGGCGATCACTGCGGTCGCGTGAGGTACGGTCGCCGAGCCCGTTGCCGAGGATGACACGCCGTGCCCTCGCGTGTTAGCATCCTCCGGCTGGTGCCGACCGTCCTCGGCGGCCCAGGCACGCGTCTGCTAGACTCGGAGGCGCGAGCGTGGTGGATGTAGCTCAGTCGGTTAGAGCACCGGATTGTGGTTCCGGGGGTCGAGGGTTCAAGTCCCTTCATCCACCCCACCTCCCCCCTGGCGGCGCAGCTCCTGGGGTGGCAGGCCTCGAGCGAGGATGGCGGAACTGGTAGACGCGCCAGACTTAGGATCTGGTGTCTTTGACGTGCGGGTTCAAGTCCCGCTCCTCGCACCACGACGCCCGTCCACCCCACGGGGCTGATCACCAGCGGCTGATCGACAGTGGCTGATCTGCAGGGGCTGAGCAGACCCGAGCGCACCCGAGACCACCGGATGCCGTCAACACATCAGCGTGTGCGCGTGCTCGGCCGCGCGTGTGCGCAGCGAGAGAGGCCCGCATGCAAGCGCAACTCACAGACAAGCAAGACGTCAGCGCCACCTTCACCGTGACGCTGCCCGCCGACGTCGTGGACGCCGCGTTCGAGCGCGTGCTCGGCGCCCTGGCGCGCCAGGTCAAGGTGCCGGGCTTCCGGCCGGGCCGCGCACCGCGTGGCGTGCTGATCCAGCGCATCGGCGCCGACGCGCTGGCCGAGGAGGTTCGCGAGGCGTTGGTCGACGAACACTACCCGCAGGCCGTTCGCGAGCTCGACCTGCTGCCCGTGCATGCGCACTTCCACGGCGAGCCGCCCACGGCAGGCGCCGAGTTCACCTTCGAGGTCCACGCTGACCTCTACCCGACCTTCGAGCTTCCCGACTTCGACAGCATCGAGCTCGACGCGTCGGCTCCGGAGATCAGCGACGACGACGTGACCGCTACGGTCGAGCGTCTGCGCGAGGAACACGCCACGCTGGTGCCGGTGGAGCGCCCGGTGGAGCCTGGCGACGTCCTCACGGTCGAGACCCTCGGCGAGGGCGGTGGCTCGAACATGCCCGTCGACCTCGGCCGCACCGAGCCTCACCTGGTCGAGCAGCTCACCGGCCGGAGCATGGGTGACGAGATCACGCTCGACCTCGGCGCCGATCCTGCGGCACCCGCCGCGAGCGACGACGCGGCCGACGACGCGGCCGACGACGCGGCCGAAGCCGATGCGCAGGGCGAGCCGGCGGACGAGAGCGCCGCGCCACGGCGGTCGCTGGCGATCCGCATCGTCGACGTCAAGGCCAAGGAACTGCCCGAGACCGACGACGCGTTCGCGGCCACGCTCGGCTTCGAGACGTGGGAGGCGACGCTGTCGGAGATCCGCAGCAGCCTGGCGTCGCAGGCCGATCGTGACGCGTTCACCAAGCAGCGCGAGGCGTTCGTCGACCAGCTGATGGTGGCGACCGAGATGGGCCTGCCCAAGAGCATGGTCGCACGGCGACAGCGGGCGCTGATCGAGGAACTCAAGGGCGACCTCGAGCAGCGCGGCATGACGCTCCAGGGCTACCTCGAGGAGCTCGAGGCACGCGATGCACGCTCTGGTTTCGACCAGGAGCTGCGCGAGGCCGCCGAGCGCGCGGTCAAGCGCGACCTGGTGCTCGAAGCGGTGCTGGAGCGCGTGGGTACCGAGATCGGCGACGCGGAGTTCGAGGCCGGGGTCCGCATGATGGCGATGCGTGAGCGCAAGGACGTGGCGCGCTTCAAGCAGGAGATGGGCGAGGAGTGGCTTCGCAACTACCGCTTCTTGCTGAACCGCGATCGAGCCGTGCGCGAAGTCGTGGCGGCCAAGACCGGGCGTGACCGGCGCGACGGTGCGGCCGACGACGAGGAGGCTGGCGCCGCGTCCGACGGTGCCGACGCCGCGATGGCGGCCAGCGCCCACGACGCCGACGAAGACACCGACGCCTGAGACGACCGCGATCGCGGCGGCGCCGCTGATACAGTGGCGCATGCCGTTGATCCCGTACGTGATCGAGCAGACCGGCCGCGGCGAGCGGATGTACGACGTCTACAGCCGGTTGCTCAAGGAACGCATCATCTTCCTCGGCACGCCGATCGACAGTGAGGTCGCCAACGTGATCGTGGCGCAACTCCTGCTGCTGGAGTCACAGTCGAGCGAGCAGCCGATCAACATGTTCGTCAACTGTCCCGGTGGCGAGGTCTACGCCGGCCTGGCGATCTACGACACGATGCAGTACATCTCGGCCCCGGTGCACACCAACTGCGTCGGCATCGCCATGAGCATGGGATCGGTGATCCTGATGGCTGGCGAGCGCGGACACCGCGTCTCGTTGCCGAACTCGCGCATCATGATCCACCAGGGCTCTGCGGGGTTCCGCGGGAACACGCCGGATCTCGAGGTCCAAGCGCGGGAGGTCCTGGCACTGCGCGACGTGCTCGAGGGCATCTACGAGCGCCACACCGGTCACCCGCGCGAGAAGCTGCGCCGCGACATGGAGCGCGACAACTTCATGAGCCCGACCGACGCCCTCGCGTACGGGCTGATCGACACCGTCGTCGAACCCAAGGCCATCGGGCGCTTCGGCGCCGATACCGATACCGAGGCGTGACCGTGGCCTCGCGCTGCAGCTTCTGTGGTCGTTCGGCGTCCGAGGTGAAGCGGCTCGTCACCAGCACGGACGGCGAGGCGGCCATCTGCGCCGCCTGTTTGGAGCGCGGTCGCGACACGTTGGCCGCCTCGACCCGGCCGAGTCGAGCGCTGCGGGTCCCGACGCCGCGCGAGATACGGAAACAGCTCGATCAGCACGTGATCGAGCAAGACAACGCGAAGCGCACGCTGGCCGTCGCCGTCTACCAGCACGTGAAGCGCCTCCAGCACCCCGACGCCGAACTCCAGAAGGCGAACATCCTGCTCGTCGGCCCGTCCGGCACGGGCAAGACGCTGCTCGCGCAGACGCTCGCGAAGACCTTGCAGGTGCCGTTCGCCATCGCCGACGCAACCACCCTGACCGAGGCAGGGTACGTCGGCGACGACGTCGAGAACATCGTCTTGCGCCTGTTGCAGGTGGCGGATTACGACGTCGGCGCGGCGGAACGCGGCATCATCTACCTCGACGAGATCGACAAGATCGCGCGCAAGTCCGAGGGCCCCTCGATCACCCGCGACGTGTCGGGCGAAGGGGTCCAGCAGGCGCTCTTGAAGATGATCGAGGGCACGGTGTGCCACGTGCCGCCCCAGGGCGGCCGAAAGCATCCGCACCAAGAGCTGATCCCCATCGATACGAGCCAGATCCTCTTCGTGTGTGGCGGGGCCTTCGAGGGGCTCGACGAGATCGTGCGGCGGCGCGTCGCCGTGAGCCGTGTCGGCTTCCAGGTCGATGCGGACGACGGCGACACGAAGGTGGCAGAGGCCGACATCCTGCCCGAGGACCTGATGACCTACGGCCTGATCCCCGAACTCATCGGCCGCCTTCCGGTCACGGTCCGCCTCCATGAGTTGAGCGAGGATGCCCTGGTCGACGTGCTCACCAAGCCGCGACACGCGCTGGTGCGCCACTACCGCGAGGCCTTCGCGCTCGACGGCGTCGACCTGGAGATCACCGACGCCGCGCTGCGCGAGGTCGCGCGGCGCGCCAAGGGGCGCAAGACGGGCGCCCGCGGACTGCGCTCGGTCTTGGAGCGGACCATGGGCGACCTCATGTACGAAGTGCCGGGCGGCGACGTGACACGCATCGTCGTCGACGTCGAGGACCTCGACGATCCGCTCGCGGCACTCTCGCGCGCCGCGCGGCGCCGCACGGCCTGACGACCGTCAGGCAGCGCCTTCGAGACCGCGCGTCGTGCGCACGGCGCGACGCACCCGCAGCACGGCCTCGTCGATGGTGGCCTCGTCGAGGTGATCGCCCAGGCTGAAGCGCACGCTGGCGCGGGCCACGGCCTCCGAGCGGCCCATCGCACGCAACACGTGGCTGGGTTCCAGGCTGCCGGCGGCACACGCCGAGCCGGCGCTGGCCAGGACGCCCTCACGGTCGAGGTTGATGAGCAACGTCTCGCCATCGATTTCGCCGACGTGCACGTGCACGTGCTTCGGGCCGCGGGGTGCGCCGGACCCGTGCACCGTCACGCCGCCGATGGCGCACACGCCGTGTTGGAAGCGGTCGCGCAGGGCCGACACGCGGGCGGAGCGCTCCCGCCAGGTGGTCGAGCGCAGCGCCGCACGACCGAAGCCGACGACGGCCGGCACGTCGACCGTGCCGCCCCGGAGCCCGCGCTCTTGACCGCCACCGCGCTGCTGCGGCTCCACCGCGACGCCGTCGCCGAGGAGGAGCACGCCGCACCCCTTCGGGCCCTCCACCTTGTGGCTCGACACCACCAGCAGGTCTGCGCCGCACGGCTCGAGACCGACGCGCTCGAGACCGAACGACTGCACGGCGTCGACGAGCACCCGCACGCCGCGCGCCTCGAAGTGCTCGCGCAGCGGCGCGAGGTCGTTCTGCACGCCGGTCTCGTTGTTGGTCCGCATCACGGCGACCAGCGCCGTGTCGTCCCGGAGCGCGGCGACCAGCGCGTGGTGGGCGATCCGCCCATCAGGCTCGCTGGGGACCCACGTGACCGGATGCCCGCGCCGCGCAGCGGTGCGCACGGCCTCGAGGAGTGCGGCGTGCTCCGCTGCGCTCGCGACGACGTGTGCACCCGGGCGCAGTGCCAGGCTGCCGAGCACCGCGAGGTGGAGTGCCTCGGTGGCACCGCTGGTGAAGACCACCTGACGCGGCGTTGCCTCGAGCGCCGCCGCGACGTGCTCACGAGCGTCCTCGACCGCTCGCCGCGCCGCTCGACCAGCGCCATGCAGCGACGACGGGTTGCCGGCGCTGGCACTGAACCATGGCAGCATCGCCGCGAGGACGTCGGGATGCACCGGTGTCGTGGCGGCGCGGTCCAGGTCGATGACGGTCGCGGATCGCCGCGCGGCGTCGCGCTCGTTCGTCACGAAGGGTTGGCGAAGCGGCTCGGGAGGGGTTCGAGCTGGAGGAACGTCTTGCGGCGGACCAGGTCCGCGAGGCTCGTCGCGCGCAGCACGGTGCGCACTGCCTCGTCGACCTCGCGCCACAGCGGCTCCGTGGAGCAGTGGCCCGTCATCTCGCAGGTGGTGCCGTCGTCGATGCACGCGACGGGAGCGACGCTGCCCTCGAGCAGTTCGACGATCTCCAACGCGTCGATCGAGTCCAGCGGGCGCACGACGCGGTAGCCGCCGTGGGCACCCCGCACGCTCTCGACGAGCTCGGCGTTGCGGAGCACGGCGAAGATCTGCTCCAGGTAGGGCTGTGACAGCTGCTGACGCTCGGCGACCGTCTTCAGACTGGTCGGCTTGTCACCGCCGAGAGCGACCTCGACGAGGGCGCGCATGCCGTACTGTGCACGAGTCGAGATCCACATGGCTCCCCTCCTCCAGGCCGTTGCGAACGCCCTGGGGCGAGTATAGGCGTCAACGCCGGCCGTCGCCAGGGACCGCGCGACCTGGTCGCGTCA
>SLSM01000418.1 GCA_007130445.1 Trueperaceae bacterium
CGCGTGATCGGCGAGATCGGCGGACGCTTCCAGTACGACCGCCAGGCGCTGATCCGCTCGCTGAGGGACCGCGCCGAGGGCGTCCTCGAGGGCTTCGATCGCGAGTCCGAGGGGCGGCGACTGGGCGAGGCGCTGAAGACGTCGGTGGTCCAGACCGGCCTGATGCAAGTCGGCGGCGTCGGCCTGGGCGCGGCCGCGGTGGCGATCGTCACCAGCACCGCCTGGGACGTGACCGGCGTGGCCGCGGGGCTGACCGTGATGGGCCTCGGTCTGCTGGTGCTGCCGCGCCGCAGGGCGCAGGCGAAGCGGCGCCTGCACCAGCAGATGGCCGCGCTGCGCGACGGACTCGAGTCGGGGTTGGGGGCGCAGCTCGACGACGAGGGCACGCGCGCGTCCGAGCGGCTCGTGCGAGCCATCGAACCGTACACGCGTTTCGTCCGGACCGAACTCGAGCGGCTCGAGGGCCTGCAGGCCGAGCTCCAGGCGTGGCGCGAGCGCGAGGCCGAGATCCGCGCGACCATCGAGCGGCTCTAGGCGCCAGGCCGGCGCCGCGGCGCCGCTGAGGCCCCGCGCCCCGCCCCGGCGCCGGTGATACATTGCACGAATGCCCGCTCCCTCCGCAACACCGTTGCGCATCGCGTACCAAGGCGTCGCCGGCGCGTTCTCAGAGCAGGCCGCGCTCCAGTTCGCCCCCGCCGGCGAGGCGGTCGGGTTCCCGACCTTCGAACACGCGTTCGACGCCGCGCTCAAGGGCGTCTGCAGCCACGCCTGCCTGCCCGTCGAGAACAGCCTGGCCGGCTCGATCAACCAAACCTACGACCTGCTGACCGACTCCGTGCTGCACGTGGTCGGGGAGCAGGTGGTGCGCGTCCACCACAACCTCCTGGCACGGCCCGGGACGCGCCTCGAGGACGTGCGGCGCGTCTACAGCCACACGCAGGGACTGCAGCAGTGCCAGGCGTTCTTGCGCAAGCACGGCTTCGAGGCGGTGACCGAGTTCGACACGGCGGGCGCTGCGAAACTGCTGTCCGAGAACGGCGGCGATGGCAAGGCGGCGATCGCCAGCAAGCGCGCCGCAGAGGTCTACGACCTCGTGGTGCTCGCGGAGAACATCGAGGACCTGGCGTTCAACTACACGCGCTTCTTCGTGCTGGCGCCCGACGCGGCCCCGCTCGCCGACGGGCCACACAAGACCAGCCTGGTGCTGGCCACGCGCCACCGCCCCGGCGACCTCGTGGAGTGCCTGCTGGAGTTCCACCGACGCGACATCAACATGACCAAGTTGGAGTCGCGCCCCAGGCGGGACAAGCCCTGGAGCTACCTGTTCTACATCGACATCGAAGGCCACATCGAGGAGCCCCACGTCGCCGCGGCGCTCACGGGCCTGATGCGCAAGGCGGCCTTCGTCAAGTTCCTCGGCTCCTACCCGGCCGCCCCGGCGATCGTGGACCTCCACTAGCGCCGTGGCCGCCAACCGCCCCGACGACGACCGCCCCAACGAGGATGGCGCAGGCGAGGGCGGTGCAGGTGAGGCTGGTGCAGGTGAGGGTCTGCGCTTGGGTGACGCGCTCAAGCTCGCGGGCCTCGTGCAGACCGGTGGCGCGGCCAAGCAGCGCATCCAGGCGGGCGAGGTGCGCGTCAACGGTCAGGTCGAGACGCGCCGCAAGCGCCGGTTGGTGCCTGGCGACGTGATCGAGGTCGACGGCGAGTCGTTCGAGATCGAGCTCGACGACGGCTGATCCGGCGCGGTGATCGCGCGGGCGCGCGGAACGGGCACGACCTGCAGCCACGGCACGTCGAAGGGCGCGCAGGGTTCGCCCGGCAGGAGGAGTTCGCGACGCGTGTAGCGCCCGCCGTGCGGCGCCGCGTAGAGCGTCCCGGTCGCGCCCGCTACCTCCAGTACCCACACCTCGCGAACGCCGGCGAGCGCGTAGCGCCGCAGCCGTTCGGGCACGGCCCCCACGCCGTCGACGACGAGGACGGCGAGCGCCAGAGCGTGCGCCGCCGGTGCGGGCCAGCGCGCGTACGAGGCCGTCGGCCGCGCCACGCTGACCTCCGGCCGGAGCAGGTCGCGCGGAGGCGCCGCGACCGCGTCGCGGACGCCGACACGCAGACCGGCGGCGAGGTCGTCGAATGCGCTCGCGAGACGCACGACGGTGGCGACCAAGGCGGCGGACGGGAGCGCTTGGCGCACCATGCGCCCGTCGATCAGCTCCACCGCCGGTGAGCGGAACTGCGCGGCGAGGTCGGCGTTGGCGGCGAGGTCGTCGAAGGTGATGCGCGCTGTGGGCATGGAGACGAGGATGGCGTGCGCGGCCGCCAAGCACGGCGCCGATCCAGGCCGACGCCGCGAGCGTCTAGGCTCGCGCCGGCCGTCGCGCGGCCGGCGATCACGTCGACGCGGTCGCCACGGGCGGCGGTGGTACACTTCGCCGGATACGGCCTGGGCGGTCGCGGCGACGTGCCACGCCGACGCCGCGGGCTGCGCTGCCGAGCCTGCTCGCGGCGCGCCAGCCAGGCGCGAGCCCCCACCACGCAGGAGCTGCGATGCCGCGACGCGACGACCTCCACACCATCCTGATCCTGGGCTCCGGACCGATCGTCATCGGTCAGGCGGCCGAGTTCGACTACTCTGGCACGCAGGCCTGCAAGGCCCTGCGCGCCGCCGGCTTCCGCGTCGTCCTGGTCAACGCCAACCCGGCGACGATCATGACCGACCCCGAGGTGGCCGACCGCACCTACATCGAGCCGCTCACACCCGAGACCATCGAGCGCATCATCATCAAAGAGCGACCCGACGCGCTCCTCCCCACGCTCGGGGGCCAGACGGCCCTGAACCTCGCCAAGGCGCTCTACGAGTCGGGCGTCCTCGAGCGCCACGGGGTCGAGCTGATCGGCGCGAACTACGAGGCGATCCAGAAGGGCGAGGACCGCCAGCGCTTCCAGCAGGCGATGGCCAGCATCGGCATCGCGACGCCGCTCGGGCGCATGGTCGGCACGCTCGACGAGGCCCTGGCCTTCATCGACGAGATCGGCTACCCCGCCATCATCCGGCCCAGCTTCACGCTCGGCGGCACCGGTGGGGGCATCGCCTTCGATCAGGCAGACTTCCGCCGCATCGTCCGCCAAGGGCTCCACGACTCCCCCGTCCACACCGTGCTGGTCGAGCAGTCGGTGCTGGGTTGGAAGGAGTACGAGCTCGAGGTGATGCGCGACACGAACGACACGGTCGTCATCATCTGCTCGATCGAGAACCTCGAC
>SLSM01000389.1 GCA_007130445.1 Trueperaceae bacterium
CCGCACGCCTACGTCGACGCCCTCATGCAGGCCCTCGACGTGCGCCTGCCGGCGTCGTTCGAGAACGGCATGGGGCTCGCGACAAGGCACCCGTACGAGGCCTGGTTGATCGACGAGGCGGAGGCGGCTCGCGGGGCCATGGAGGCGGCGCGCTCGCTGCTCGAGGAGCGCGACGACGTCTTCGTGCAGTTCGGCAAGATCGCTTCGCTCAGCGTGTTCGACGCCACCGGCGAGCGCGACGTCGAGGCGCTGGCAGCCTCCCTGCGCGAGCTCGTCGCCGAGCGGTCGCTGGGGCTCGATGTCGACCCCTCGACGGACTGCGTGAACCTGCTGCTCCCGGGCATCGACAAGACGGTCGGCTTCGAGGCGCTGTGCGAGACGCTCGACCTGCCCGAGGCGGCCGTGGCCGGGATCGGCGACAGCGTCGGCGACATAGGCTGGTTGAGGCGCTGCGGCGTCGCCATCGCACCGGCGGGCGCGGTGAGCGAGGTCAAGGCCGTCGTCACCGCCGTCTCGGACCATCACGACGTCGCGGCTGCCCTGGAGGCGTACGACGCCCTCATCGCGGCCAACAGGGTGCTTGCAGCGCGGTAGGATCGCCGGGATGATCGGACCGCTCACGGGTAAGGTCGCGCTCGTCGCCGGCGCCACGCGCGGCGCCGGGCGTGGCATCGCTGTCGCGCTCGGCGAGGCGGGCGCGACGGTGTACTGCACCGGCCGCAGTTCGCGCACCGCTCCGCGCCCGGCGCGCCCGGACGACGCGAGCCCGTTCGAGCTGCGCGGTCGCCCCGAGACGATCGAGGAGACCGCCGAGTTGGTGGAGGCTGCCGGCGGCACCGGCGTCGCGGTGCGGATCGACCACACCGACGAGATCCAGGTCGAGGCCCTGATGGCGCGCATCGACCGCGATGGCGGCCGCCTCGACGTGCTGGTCAACGACGTCTGGGGTGGCGACGCGCTCACCGAGTGGGGCGTGCCGTTCTGGGAGCTCGACCTCGCCAAGGGGCGCACCATGCTCGAGCGCGGGCTGCTGTCGCACCTGATCACCGCGCGCCACGCCGCGGGGCTCATGGTGAGCGCCGGGAGCGGGCTGGTGGTCGAGATCACCGACGGTGAGCGACTCGATTACCGCGGCACGCTGTTCTACGACATGGTCAAGACCAGCGTGATCCGCGCCGCCTTCGCGATGGCGGAGGAGCTGCGGCCACACGGTGTGGCGGCCCTGGCGCTCACCCCGGGGTTCCTCCGCTCCGAGGCGATGCTCGAGCATTTCGGCGTCGACGAGGCGACCTGGCGCGACGCCGTGGCGATCGACCTCAACTTCGTGCACTCCGAGACGCCGCGCTTCGTCGGGCGCGCCGTGGCGGCGCTGGCCGCCGACCCGGACGTGATGGCGCGTAGCGGCCGCGTGTGGTCGTCGTGGACGCTGGCGCGCGCCTACGGCTTCAGTGACGTCGACGGCGCCCGACCCGACTGGGGCACGCATGCCGATCGCCAACCGTTCGGGCGGGCCGCGCGATCCGCGCACCGGCGCTACCTGCGAGGCTTCGAGCGCGACGACGCCTGAGCATGCGTGCGCCGAGGTCCACGGTAGGCTCGGTCAGCCCTGCACTCAGCCGGCTCCGCCCGGTACCGGGTACCCTGCCATGACCCACACCCCCTACGTCACCCACTTGCTCGCTTTAGCGACGCGCACGCGCGATCCGCTGCGTCTCGCGGTCGCGTTGCGTGTGCAGCACCCGGAATGGGGTGCGCGGGCGACGTACACTGCCTACGGCCTGCGCGACCTGCTCGATCACCTCGGCTGGCCGCTCGACGCCACGCTGCCGCAGCGCTTCGAGGCGTTCGCGCACGAGCTCGCCGACGCCCATCCCGAACCGTTGTGGGCGCTGCGGCGCAGCCAGGTGCGGCAGCTGCTGGCGCTGATCGAGCGTCCGCAGCCGCTCACGCTGCGCCAACGCAGCGGGGCGCCCGGTGTCGACGCGGCGTTGGCGCCTCTGCTCGTCGCCTGCGCCGATCGTGGCTTGACCCTCGCAGACGTGCGCAACGCCCTCGGCATCGACCTCGGCCTGTCGCGCTCGGGACTCGTCGGGGGAGGCGGGGCGGCCGGCGCCGACGATGCCGGCGGACCCGACGGTGCGGGCATCACGGGTCTCGTCGCTGCGCTGGCACCCTGGCGTCGCGAGGTGTGCGGCCTCGAGCTCGGGCACTACGTCCACGTGCTGCGCCGCACCGATCGCGACTACCACCCCGACGTGCTGCGGGCGGCGACCCTGCGCGACCTGGCGGCCCTCGGCCGCGCGTCGATGCCGAGCCCCGAGCAGCGCCTCGAGGCGAGCCTGGCCGAGCTGGTCGAGCACGACGACGAGGACGCCTACGTGCCTGCCCCGCGCGGTGGAGCGATGCAGGCATGACGCGGCTGCTGCCCTCGTTCGCCGACCTCATGCTGCTGCCGACGCTCGTCGACCCCGATGCTTCGGTGCGGCTCGAACAGGACCGGGTCGTCGTCAGGAGCGCGCACCAGACGCTCATGCGGCGGATGCTCGCGGCCTACCCGCACGTTGCGGCGCGGGTCCGCGGCGACGACGAACTCGTGCTCGAGCCGCTGGTACCCGCCCGCGCCCGCGTGGTCCTGGTGTGGCCCGGGGGCGAGACGGTCGGCGTCACGGTGTGGCCCAACGGCTTCGTGTCGCTCAGGCGCGCCGACGCGACGCTCGACGCGTCGCTCGAAGGCGACGGCGTGACGCTGGTGCAGTGCCGTGACGGCGAGACGCTCGCCGAGGCCCTCGCCCGGCTCGAGTCGTGACGCTGCCGAGGCGAAGCCGCAGCGCTCAGGGCTCGGCGGCGAGCTGCTCTTCGTCGGCCTCCGCCTCGCGGAGCCGGAACAGCACCTCCTCGTGTTCGTGCGTCCACGGCTCGTCGCGCTCGACCGCGTCCATGCATGTGCTGCAGACGAGATCGAGCACGTCGGCGGGACGTTCGTGGCAGAGCTCGCACAGGCCTTCTTCACGGATCGTTGGCGTGAGACCGACGTCGTTGTCCATGTGCGCCTCCTTCACCACAGCCTAGGGCATCGCGACCGATCTGGCGGTGGAAGCGCCGACGCGCGCGTGCAGCGCGGTCGGGGACGGTACCGTGGCGCGTGAGCCGACGACGGCGCCTCGCGTTCTGGACCCTGTGCGGCGCGATGGGGCTGGTGACGCTGACGCTTGCGACGGTCGCCACGGCGGTGCCTTTGTACGCCGTGGCGCTCG
>SLSM01000283.1 GCA_007130445.1 Trueperaceae bacterium
AGCTCGGCATCGCGGAGGCGACTGTCAAGACGCACCTGACCCGCGTCCTGGGGAAGCTCGGCGCGACGTCGCGCACCCACGCCGTCGCCCGCGCGCGTGAACTCCGCCTGCTCTGATCCGAGAACGCACCGGACGACGATCCGACATCGTGGGCGCGCGTGAGCCTACCGGAGGACGTCGCTCGATTGACCGGGAGCGCTCATGTCGAGCAGCGCGTCGAGCGGCTCCTGATACGTCCGCAGCGAGGGATCGGGTGCGAAGCGCGAGAGCGCGGGCATGAGCAGCCGGTCGCGCAGCGTTCGCCAGGCGGCGTCCGAGCGCTCCGAGATCCTCCCGAGTCGGTCCGACTGGTTCTGCACCCACCGGACGGCCGGCCGCCGCCGGGCGTCGTACGACACGAGCGCCGACGCCACGTCATCGGCGTCACGCAGCGCGCCGAGGAGCACCGCGGCGTCGACGAGCGCACTGTTGGCTCCCTGGCCGAGGTTCGGCGCCATCGCGTGCGCGGCGTCGCCGAGGAGTGCGACGCGCCCGTCCACGAAGCGTTCGCAGTCGACGCGGACCACCTCGTTGAGGAGGAGGTCCTCGAAGCGAGCGACACCGCCCAGGAGCCTGCCCGCCGGCGGGTAGGCGGCCTCCCAGGCTCGCCGCAGCGCGTCGAGGTCGCGCGCCGCGAGGGCGGCTCGGAGGGCCGGACTACCGGACGAGGCGTAGAGGTAGGCGCCGTTCGGCAGCGGGAGCGATCCGAAGATGCCCGCGCGCGTCCACGCCTCGACGCCTTCCGCCTCCGTCACGGTCGTGAGGGTGCGGACGTAGGTGATGCCCGAGCCGCGCACCCGGGCACCGACGTCGAGGTGCTCGCGGACGCTCGACCGGACGCCGTCGGCACCGACGACGAGATCGAAGGAGCGCCACGTGTCGTCGACGTCGTGACGGGCCCTGATGCTGGCGTCGGCCGTCGCGTCGGTGATCTCGACGCCCAGGTGGAGCGCGATCCGTTCGTGCTCCGTCGCGGCCTCGAGCAGCACGCGATGGAGGTCGCTGCGGCGGATCACCAGCAGCTGGTCGAGGCCGTCGCCGCGCCGTGGGAGGAGGGGCGCGAGGAGGGTCCTCCCGACGTCGCCGACGATGCGCGGCGACGAGAGCGGCCGACCCCGGTCGCGCAGCGCCGGCTCCAGGTCGAGCCCGCGTAGGACGGCGAGGCCGTTGGGGGCGAGCGCGATCCCCGCCCCGATGGCGCGCGGGTGGGCCACGCGCTCGAACAACGCGACGCTGGCCCCGGCGCGCGCGAGGAGGAGCGCGACCGAGGCCCCACCGATCGCTGCGCCCACGACGGCCACGTTGAGTCTCGGGATCTCCACGTACCGAATGCTCGCATCCCATGCGGCGCGGTCTCCGCCACCCCGTACGACCGACAGAGGTCTACGACCTTCGGTGGACGCGTCTCCCGCGGGCCGTCCCTACACTGCCAATCGCTATGGATCGAAGGGATCCCAGCAGCGCAGGATGGGAGGCGGTCAGGATGCAGCATCAGCCGAAGTGGTCTCAGCAGGTGTCGATGAACGGGGCGGCGCGTGACGCCGTCGACGTGCCAGGGGGCGCTCCGCGGTACGTGGTCGTCGCGTCGACGGACATCGGCGCTCCACCCGACGTGGTGTGGGACCTGTACTGCGACCCACACCGTTACCCCGAGATCGCCCACGCGACGGAGCGGATGCTGCACGTGCCCGACGTTCCCATGGGTGTGGGCTACAGCTACAAGGAGATCGGCGTCATGGGGCCGTTCAAGAGCGAGGACGAGTGGAGGGTGACGGAGTTCGAGCCCATGCGTCGGCAAGTCCACCTGGCCGACGACGGCACCGCACGGTCGCACCTGGAGATCGACATCGAGCCCACACCCACGGGCTGCCGGGTCACGCAGCGCTTCGGCGTCGAGCCGCGAGGTGCGATGAAGGTCGGGTCCGCCGTGCTGTGGCCACTGTTCCTGCGGCGCCTGGCCCAGCGAGCGATGGACATCACCGTGGCCAACGTGAAGGCAGCGGCGGAGGCGTCGCGCTCCTGAAACGCTGCGGAGCCCGCAGCACCGTCTGCGCTCCTACGACCCACGATCTCACGGGTACGACGTTCGGTGGATGCAACGGCCCGTCGGCGATGGCTACCTTCGCTTCGGGCCGCACGGGCTGCAACGAGCCCTGCAGGCCTACTTCAAGGCACCACGTGGAGCACTGCAGGCGTACTTCGAGGCACCACGTGCAGAAGGGATCGACGATGCGACAGATGCTCTCTCTACTGGTTGCGCTGGCTCTCCTGGGGATCGTGCTTGCTCACGAGCACGGCCCGACGCCTGACCACCCGCACATGCTCGTTCAGTCGCCCCAGATCGACGTCATCTTCATCGATGAAGCACCGTTCGTCGCGGTGGTCGGCTGGAGGGCATGTGTCGACCTGGCAGGAGGGCGCAACGTGCCCTTGCAGGCGCATCATGACGGGATCCACACGGGCAGAGCAGGTCAAGCCCTCTTCGAGAACGCCAACATCTGGGTCGTACCTGGCGCTCCGCTCACCCCGTGGGCGAACTGCGCCGCCCTGCGGGCCGCTCTTCCCATTCCGCTCGGACCGGCCGAGTAGCGAACCGTCCCAGACGGCTCGCTCTGCTGAAGCGACTCCGTCCGGCGGGGTCGCTTCAGCCCGTGTGCTGTGCCCATCCGTGCTCGTACCCACTGGTCGGCACCTACGGCCCTCCGTGCACGCAACGCACCGCGCGACCGCTCGCTCTCGCGTCGGGCCCCGGGCCCGAGAGGAGTTCCATGGACCCTGCTCGCCTCACCCAGTTCGGCGCGGTCGAACTCGCCCGCGCCATCGCGGCCGGCGACGTGTCGGCACGCGAGGTCGTCGACGCCCACATCGAGCGCATCGAGGAGGTGGACGGCGACCTCAACGCCGTCGTGATCCGCCGCTTCGAGGCCGCACGCGCCGAGGCCGACGCCGCCGACGCCGCGCGCCGCGCTGGAGCCACGCTCGGGCCTCTCCACGGCGTCCCGGTCGTGATCAAGGACCAGTTCGACGTCGCCGGGCTGCCGACCACCTTCGGGACGGCGTCGCGGCGCGACCACGTCGCTCAGGAAGACGGGCAGGTGGTCGCCGCCTGGCGGCGCGCCGGCGCCATCGTGCTCGGCAAGGGCAACGTCCCGCAGTACCTCCAGGCGGTCGAGACCGACAACGACGTGTTCGGCCGCACCAACAACC
>SLSM01000240.1 GCA_007130445.1 Trueperaceae bacterium
ACAGCGAGTAGCCGCCGTCGTCGTCGTCGCGCACCAGTTCGCCGCCGCGCAGCACCATGGTGCGGCGCTTGAGGCGATCGACCAGGTCGCGCGAGTGGGTGGCCACGATGACCGTGGTCCCCTTGATGTTCACGTCGTTGAGCAGCTCCAGGATCTCCCAGCTGGTATCGGGATCGAGGTTGCCCGTGGGCTCGTCGCACAACAGCAGCGGCGGATTGGTGACGAGCGCTCGCGCGATCGCGACGCGTTGCTGTTCACCCAAGGAGAGCTCGATGGGGAAGGCCTTGCGCTTGTGCGCCAGCCCGACCTGCCGCAGGGCCGTCAACGCGCGCTGCTCCTGGTTGCCGCGGAAGCCCGTCGCCCGCAGGGCGAAGGTCAGGTTCTCCAGCGCGGAGAGCTTGGGGAGCAGGCGATGGTCCTGGAAGACCATGCCGATGCGACGCCGGAGCAGTGGCAACTGCGAGTCGCGCAGCCTGGCGAGGTCTTGCTCGGCGATCGCGACCACCCCCTCGGTGGGAGCGATGCGCCGCAGCAGCAGGGCCAGCAGCGTGCTCTTGCCCGCGCCCGAGTGTCCCACGATGTACACGAACTCGCCCTTGCGGATGCGGAAGTCGACGTCCTTGAGGGCGTGCGTATGCGTCCGGGCGTACGTTTTGGTGACGTGCTGGAACTCGACCACGCGTGCGCATGCTACCAAGCGCGGGTGCGTGAGCGCGTGTGCGCCGACGGCGTCAGCGGTAGTCGGCCAGCGTGTCGACGAGCACGTCGGTCGCGGCCGCCGCGTCGACCGTCCGGACGACGTCGACGTTGGGCGCCGCGCCGCGCCTCACGCCGCGCAGGTCTGCGACCGTCATGCCGCGCGTGTGCGTGCCGGTGAGCTCGATCGCGACGTGCAGCCGCTCGGTCGTGACCAACCCGGGGTGGGTGATGGCGAGCACCGCCACCGGGTCGTGCAGCGGGCCGGCGTGTCGGCCCGAGTAGGCCCGGCCGTAGGCGGCGCCGTAGAAGTCGAGGAGGTCGGCGCAGAAGGCGGCCGCCGCGCCACCGGTCGCTCGGACGCGCTCGACGATCGGCGCGTCGATCATCCACTGGTGCGTGGCGTCGAGCCCCGCCATCGTGAGCGGCACGCCCGAGCGGAACACCACGTCGGCGGCCTCGGGATCGACGAGGATGTTGAACTCCGCGGCCGGTGTGACGTTGCCCCAGGGGATGCCGCCGCCCATGATCGACACGCCGCGGAGTGCCTCGGCGACGTCGGGCGCGGCGCGCAGCGCCAGCGCCACGTTGGTGAGCGGCCCGGTCGCGATCAGCCAGAGCGCCCCCGGGTGCGCGCGGACGGCCTCGACGATGAAGCCGACGGCGTCGTTCGATGCCGCCGAGCGGCCGTGCGGCGGGTGTGCCGGTCCGTCGAGGCCCGAGGCGCCGTGGATGACCTCTGCGGTCCGAAGCTCGGCCACGAGCGGCCTCGGGCTGCCGGCGTGCACGGGGACGTCGAGGCCCAGGACCTCGCACATCGTCAGCGCGTTGGCGGTGGTGCGCTCCAGCGGCACGTTGCCGGCGACGGTCGTGACGCCCACCAGGTCGCCGTGGCGAGCCGCCAGGGCGAGCGCAAGCGCATCGTCGTGGCCCGGGTCGCAGTCGAGCAGCAGGAGCGGACGCTCACCGACCGCCACGTCAGGCCTGCGCCGGCGGCGTCTGCAGCGTGTCGCCCTCGTCGATCGCCTCCACCACCTGCTCCTCGGCCGGCAGCACCATCGCCTGGACGACCTGGTCGCCCTCGCCGAGGCGCATGACCGTCACGCCCTGCGAGGCGCGGCCGTAGCGGCTCACCTGCGCCACCTTCGTGCGGATCAGGATCCCGCCTTGCGACAGCGCGAAGAGCTCCTCGCGCCCGCTGACGTGCGCGAGGCTGACGAGGTCGCCGGTCTTGTCGGTCACGCGCAGCGTGATGACGCCCTGACCGCCCCGGCCCTGGCGCGGGTACTCGTTGAACGAGGTGCGCTTGCCGAAGCCCTTGCTCGAGACGGCCAGCAGCTCGGCGCTCTCGAGCTCGTCGGCGTGCACCACGGCCAGGCTCACCACCTCGTCGTCGTTGCGCAAGCGGATGCCGATGACGCCCTGCGTGGCGCGGCCCGTCTCGCGCACCTGGTCCTCGGCGAAGCGGATCGCCATGCCGCTGCGGGTCGCGAGGCACATGTCGGCCCGTCCGTCGGTGATGCGCACGGCCTTGAGCTCGTCGCCGGGCACGAGGTTGATCGCGATCAGGCCCGAGGCGTACATGTTGGCGTACTCCGCGATGGCAGTGCGCTTCACGAGGCCGCCGCGCGTGGCGAACACGAACGAGCCCGGTTGCTCGAGGTGCTTGATGGTGAGCACCGTCTGCACCTTCTCGTCGTCCTGCAGCTGCAGGATGTTGCGCACGTGGTTCCCGCGCGCGTTGCGGTCGGCCTCCGGGAGGTCGTAGATCTTCTCCCGGAACACGCGCCCACGATCCGTGAAGAACAGCAGGTAGTCGTGCGTGCTGCCCACCAGCAGCAGCTCGTTGACGTCCTCGTCCTTGGTCTTCTGGGCGGTGCTGCCGCGGCCTCCGCGCGCCTGGGCGCGGTACGCGCTCGCCGGCGTCCGCTTGATGTAGCCGCCGCGCGTCAGGGTGACCACCATCGCCTCTTCGGCGATGAGGTCCTCCTTGCTGATGTCGTCCGAGAGGTCGACGATCTGCGTGCGGCGCTCGTCGGCGAAGCGCTTGCGCACGTCGCGCAGCTCTGCCGTGATCACGCCCCAGAGCTCGCCCTCGTTGCCGAGGATCAGCTCCAGGCGCGCGATCTCCTCCATCAGCCCGCGGTACTCCTCCTGGATCTTGCCGCGCTCCAGACCCGTGAGACGCTGCAGGCGCAGGTCGAGCACGGCTTGCGCCTGGACGTCGGTCATGGCGAACTCCCGCACCAGGCCGGCGCGCGCCTCGGGGCCGTCCGCCGATGCCCGGATCAGCGCGATCACTTCGTCGATGCGGTCGAGCGCGATCAGGTAGCCCTCGAGCACGTGCGCGCGCTCGCGCGCTTTGCGCAGCTCGAACTCGGTGCGCTTGCGCACCACGTCGGCGCGGTGGTCGAGGTAGTGGCGCATGAGCGTACGCAGCGGCAGCAGCTTCGGCGAGCGGTCGACGATGACCACGGTGTTGAACGAGAAGCTGGTCTGCAGTTGCGTGTACTTGAAGAGTTGGTTCAGCACCAACTCCGGGATCGCGTTGCGCTTGAGCTCGAAGACGATGCGCATGCCCTGCCGGTCGGACTCGTCGCGCAAGGTGGCGATGTCCTCGATCTTCTTGGCGCGCACCAACGACGCGATGGTCTGGATCAGCGAGGTCTTGTTGATCTGGTAGGGGATCTCGGTCACGACGATCGCCGTCTTGCCGCCGCGCTCCTCGATCCGGGTCCGGCCGCGCACCCGCACCGAGCCGCGGCCCGTGATGTAGGCGTCGCGGATGCCCTCGGCGCTGAGCAGGCCGCCGGTCGGGAAGTCGGGGCCCTTCACGAAGCGCATGAGGCCGTCGACGTCGATGCTCGGGTCCTCGATCATGGCGATCAGGCCGTCGACGATCTCACCCAGGTTGTGGGGCGGGAGGTTCGTCGCCATCCCGACCGCGATGCCGCTCGCGCCGTTGACGAGCAGGTTGGGGATCGACGACGGCAGCACCTCGGGCTCGCTGGAGGTGCCGTCGAAGGTCTCGCGGTAGGGGACGGTCTCCTTGTCGAGGTCGGCGAGCAGCACCTCGGCCAGCTGCGTGAGCCGCGCCTCGGTGTAGCGGTAGGCCGCGGCGGGGTCGCCGTCGATGCTGCCGAAGTTGCCCTGCCCATCGACGAGCGGGTAGCGCAGGTTCCACGGCTGCGCCAAGCGGACCATCGCGTCGTACACGGCGCTGTCGCCGTGGGGGTGGTACTTGCCGAGCACGTCGCCGACCACACCGGCGGACTTGCTGTGCTTCCGAGGCGGGACCAGGCCGGCTTGCAGCATCGCGTAGAGGATGCGGCGTTGCACCGGCTTCAGGCCATCGCGCACGTCGGGCAGGGCCCGATCGACGATGACCGACATGGCGTAGTTGATGAAGCTGGTCTTGATCTCATCCGTCATCTGGATCGGGATGACTTGTCCTTCGTTCAAGCGAACGCCCTCCTCCGGCCGGGGCCGTAACGCACGAGTCTACCACCCCGGTCGACGCAGCCGCCAGCGGCCGGCGTTGCGTCCTGGACGCGTGCGCTCCACGCCGCGCCGCGCCCCGCGAGGGTGCGCGCCGAGCCGGCGGCGGTGTACGCTGCGCCATGCGCACCCTGACCGACGACCACGTCACCGATCTCACGTGGGAGGCCGTCCTGGACGCACTCGAGGGTGCGTTCTTCGACCCTGGGCAGTTCCTGATGGCGGATCGCGTCATGCTCCCGGCGCCCGACGACGGAGCCTACCTCACGATGCCGTGCGCGGACGTCGAGGGCTGGTTCGGCGTCAAGCAGGTGAGCGTGTCGCCGCGCAACCCTGCCCGTGGGCTGCCCTCGGTACAGGCCTGGTACACGCTGTTCGACCCGCACGGACGCCCTGTGATGGGTGCCCAGGCCGGGCTGCTCACGAGACTCCGCACCGCGGCCGTGTCGGCGCTGGCGGCGGAGCGCCTGGCGAGCCCCGGCGCACGCAACCTGTTGATGGTGGGGACTGGCTCGCTGGCGCCCTGGCTGGTGCGTGCGCACCTCCAGGTGCGCGGGTACGAAACGGTGTGGATCTGGGGTCGCGATGCGGCCAAGTCCGAGCGGGTCGCCGCCGACGTGCTCGCGGCCTTCACGGGCGCCACCACGCGGCCGGCCGTGGTGGTGGCGGACGACCTCGAGGCGGCCGTCCGGCGCGCCGACGTGATCAGCGTCGCGACGACCTCGCACGAACCGCTGGTCAGGGGCGCCTGGTTGTCGCCGCGGCAGCACCTCGACCTGGTGGGCGCGTTCACGCACGGGATGCGTGAGTGCGACACGGCGGCCGTCCAGGCCTGCGACGTGTTCGTCGACCAGCGTGACGCCGCGCGGCACGAGGCCGGCGACCTCGCCGCGGCCGCCGCCGAGGGCTGGTCATGGGACGACGTGGTCGGCGACCTGCACGAGGTGGTGCGCGGCGTCGCCCGCCGGCGTGAGGGGCGGCCCACGATGTTCAAGTCGGTGGGCCTGGCGTTCGAGGACCTGGTCGTGGCGCGGTTGCTGGCGCCTCCCGAGCCCGGCTAGCCGCGCCGCGCCCCGCCCGGCCGGCGTACCCTGAGGCGTGATCGACCGCTACAGCACCCCCGAGATGCGCTCGCTCTGGAGCGAGGCCAACACCTACCGAACCTGGCTCGAGGTCGAGCTGGCCGCCACCGACGCCTGGGAAGCGCTGGGCCAGGTCCCCGCCGGGACCGGTGCGCGCCTGCGGGCCGCAGCGGAGGCCGCACCGCTCGACGAGGCGTTCGCGGCTCGCGTCGCCGAACTCGAGGCCGTGACGCGGCACGACATCGTCGCGTTCACCCGCGCGCTGACCGAACGCCTCGGTGAGGACGCCCGCTTCATCCACCTGGGGCTCACCAGCACCGACGTCGTCGACAGCGCCCAGAACCTGCGCCTGCGCGCGGCCCTGGACCTGATCCTGGCCGACGTCCGGGTGCTGCGCGCCGAGGTCCTGCGCCTGGCGGTCGAGCACAAGCACACCCCGTGCATCGGCCGCACCCACGGCATCCACGCGGAGCCGATGACCTTCGGGCTCAAGTTCTTGAACGTGGGTGCAGCGTTGGCGCGCGACGAGGAGCGCCTGCAGCGGGCCCGCTCGGCGGTGGCCGTGGTCATGCTCTCCGGATCGGTCGGGACCTACGCCCACGTGCCGCCAGAGGTCGAGGCCGCGGTCGCGGAGCGTCTCGACATGGCGGTCGACCCGGTCACCAACCAGACCGTCGCCCGCGACCGCCACGGCGAGCTGCTCGCTGCACTCGCGCTGCTCGGCACCAGCATCGAGCGCATCGCGCTCGAGGTCCGCCACCTGCAGCGCAGCGAGGTGCGCGAGGCGCAGGAGGGCTTCGCCGCGGGGCAGACGGGGAGCAGCTCGATGCCCCACAAGAAGAACCCGATCGCGTCCGAGAACCTGGCCGGCGTCGCGCGCTTGTTGCGCTCGCAGCTCCAGGCCGGGCTCGAGAACGTGGCGCTGTGGCACGAGCGCGACATCAGCCACTCCGCCGTGGAGCGCGTGATCCTCCCGGACGCCACCACCCTCGCGAGCTACGCTGCGCGGCGCTGCGCCCGCGTGCTCCGCGACCTCGTGGTGTACCCGGAGCGGATGCTGGAGAACCTCGACGCCCTGCACGGGCTCGTGTACTCGCAACGCGTCCTGCACGCCCTCATCGATGCCGGCATGATGCGCGAGCAGGCCTACGAGGTGGTCCAGCGAACGAGCCTCGCGTCGTGGGAGAGCGGTCGTCACCTGCGCGACCTGCTCGCCGAGGACCCCGGCTGCACCTTGGACGGCGCCGCGCTCGCCGACGCGTTCGATCCCGCCTGGTACCTCCGTCACGTCGATGCCGTCTACGCCCGCTTCGGACTCTGAGTCCGGCGGGGCGGCGGCTGTAGTAGCATCGCTGTCGTGAACGCCCGACCCGAGCCCCGCGAGTTGCTGTACGAAGGCAAGGCGAAGCAGGTGTTCGCCTGCGACGACGCCGACGTCGTCATCGTCCGCTACAAGGACGACGCCACCGCGTTCAACGCCCAGAAGCGCGGCACGGTGAGCGACAAGGGCGTCGTCAACAACGCCGTCTCGGCGATGCTGTACGCCGAGCTCGAGGCGTTCGGCGTCCCCACGCACTTCGTCGAACAGCTCGGCGCCCGCGACCAGCTGGTGCGCCGCGTCACGATCGTGCCCGTCGAGGTGATCGTACGTAACCGCGCGGCCGGTACCTTCGCGCAGCGCTACGGGGTCGACGAGGGGCTCGAGCTCGACCCGGTGGTGGTCGAGTGGTGCTACAAGTCCGATCCGCTCGGCGACCCGCCCATGAACACCGCCACGGCCGTCGCCCTCGGCCTCGCCGACGAGGCGCAGCTCGAGGCGATGTTCGACTACGCGGCCGACGTGAACGACTACCTCGGCGCCCGCTTCGCGGTGGCGGGCCTCGAACTGATCGACTTCAAGCTCGAGTTCGGCATCGACGCCGCCGGCGAGCTGCGCCTGGCCGACGAGATCAGCCCCGACACCTGTCGGCTGTGGGACGCCGAGACCGGCGAGAAGCTCGACAAGGACCGCTTCCGGCGCGACCTCGGTCGCGTCGAGGAGGCCTACCAGGAGGTCTGGAGGCGCCTGCGCGACACCCAGGGTCGCGACCTGGAGCTGCCCGAGGACGACTTCGAGCATGACCACGTCCACCTCGACGACGGCGACGACGACGCGGCGTTGGGCGCCGCATTGCCGCGGCCGGGAGGGCACGATGCCTGAGTCCACGCTGCCTGCACGCACGCCGGCGCTGACCGACGCTCGCCGCTTCGACGCCGTGGTGCACGTGATGCTGCGGCGCGCGATCCTCGACCCCCAGGGCCGAGCCGTGCAAGCGACGCTGGAGCGCCTGGGGCATGACAACGTCGAGACGCTGCGTGTCGGGAAGCGCATCGAGCTACGGCTGCGTGGCGAGCGCGCCGAGGTCGAGGCGCAACTCGAGCGCATCGCCGCCACCGTCCTCTCCAACCCGGTGATGGAAGAGGTCCGCACGGAGCTCCACGAGGTCCCGCCCGACGCCGTCTGATGGCGGCACGCATGCGCAGCGCCCGCGACACCCTCGTCACACCGTCCGGCCTGCGTCTCGTCACGCGTGCCTGGCTCCCGGACGACGACCGCTCCGGCGAGCTGCCTGCCGTCCTGATCGTCCACGGTCTCGGTGAGCACATCGGCCGCTACGAGCGGCTCGCCGGGGTGCTCGTGGGCGCCGGCCTCGCCGTGCACGGCTTCGACCTGCGCGGCCACGGCGAGAGCGAGGGGCGGCGCGCGTGGGTTCGCGACGTCGCCGACCTGGTCGACGACGTGAGCGCGATGGTGGCGCACGTGCGCACCTGGCACGATGGGCCATGGGCGCTCATGGGGCACAGCCTCGGCGGCCTGGTGGCGCTGCGCGCGGTGCAGACCGGTGCGGTCACGCCCGACGCGCTGGTGCTCTCGTCGGCGCTCCTGCGCGCCTCGACGGCGCTGCCGCCGTTCGTGGTCCGCGCCCTCATGGCCCTGGCGCGCATCGCTCCCGGGCTGCCCGCGACCCGCCTGGACGCGACGGCGATGTCGCGCGACCCGCTGGAGGTGGCCGCCTATCGCGACGACCCCGTCGTGAGCCACGCGCCCGTCCGGCTCGACACGGCGACGGCGATGGTCGCCGCGGGTGCGGCCGCGCTCGCGCCGGACGCGCCCCCGTTGACGCTCCCCACGCTCGTGCTGCACGGTCTCGCCGACACCGTCACCGATCCGAGGGGGAGCGCCGAGCTCGTCGCGCGCAACCCAGGCGTCACGCACCACGTCGAGCGCGAGGGGCGCCACGAGTTGTTCAACGACACCTGCCGCGAGCTCGTGAGCGACGTGCTGGCCCGCTGGCTCACGAGCCGCCTGGCGCTGGCGGCGGCGCGCTAGTCCGGTCGCGTCACGCGCACGACCACGAACTTCAGGTAACGGCCCTCGGGGAACGCGAGCGGGACCGGGTGGTCCGGCGCGTGACCCGATTCGTGCAGCACCTGGGCGCACACCCCAGCCTGGGCGCCGGCCTCGGCCGCCGCCTCGGCCAACACGCCCAGGAACGCCTCGTGCGACACCTGGGCGGTACACGACGCGGTCGCCAGCAGGCCGCCGTCGGGCAGCGCCGCAAGCGCCGCAGCGTTCAGGCGACGGTAGGTCCGCAGCGCGGCGTGGCGCTGCCCCTTGCGGCGCGCCAGCGAGGGCGGGTCCAGGACGATGAGATCGCTGCCCGCCAGCTGGGGCGCCGCCAGGGCAGCCGCCGGGTCGCTCAGCAGGTCGGCGCGCAGCGTCTCGTGCCGCTCGGTCGCGTCGGCGCCGATCGCGTCGGCGTTGGCCGCGACGTTGCGCGCGGCGTCGCGCAGCGCGGCAGGTGCCACGTCGACGTCGAGCGCGTGCCGGGCGCCGCCGGCCAGCGCGTAGACCGAAAACGCGCCGCTGTAGGCGAACAGGTTCGCCACGCGCCGCCCGCGCGCGAGGTCGCGCACGTACGCGCGGTGCTCGCGGTGGTCGAGGAACAGCCCCGTCTTCTGGCCCTCGAAGAGGTTGGCGAGGAAGCGCAGGCCCAGCTCGTGCACGGTCAGTTCGGGCGGAGGTGTCGCGCCCCACACCGTCTCCGCCGCCGCTCCCTCGCGCCGCGCGCGCAGCACCCCCGTCAGCGGCACCGCCCGTGCGAGCGAGCGCACCACCAGCCTCAGCAGTTCGGCGGCGTCGCTCCCGTCGCGACGGTAGCCACTGGCGTACGTCTGCAGCACCGCGAAGCGCCCGTAGCGATCCACCGTGATGCCGGGGAGGCCGTCGCCCTCACCGAACACGAGGCGGTACGCGTCGCTGCCGGCCTCCTCGAGCCCGCTGCGCAGCGCCAGCGCCCGCGCCACCGTCGCCTCCACCCAGGCCGCGTCGGGTACCTGCGGCGGCGCGTCCGCGCGGCCGCGTCGGAACACGCGCACGGCGATCGCGCCGTCGCTCGCCCATAGCCCGAGTGCGACCGTCCGGCCTGCCTCGACGCGCACCCACGTCCCGTCGGCCACGCTCGTCCCGCTCGGCACGTGGTCGCGATACACCCACGGGTGACCGGCCGACAGCGGACCCTCGAGCCGGGCCGGTAGCCGCAGCGTCGGCAGGCTCATGCGGGCGCCGCCAGGGCCTTCGCCTGCGCCAGCACGGCGTCGAACATCGCCTCGGTCAGGCGCCCGGTGTTCGTGTTCTGGAAGCTGACGTGATACGCGTCGACGAGCGGCAGCGCGCCGGCCGCCTCGGCGCCGGGCAGCCGCTCGAGTCGGTGGACGCTCCCGTGGCCGAACGGGTGCGCCGCCAGCGTCGTCGCCATGCCGCGTGCTCGGTAGTGCTTCAGCACAGCATCGTGCGCCACCTTGCCGAGGGCGAGCAGCACGCGGGCGCGGCGCAGCGCGTCGAGGTCGAACGCGAGCCACGCTCGGCAGGCGTCGAGCTCGAGCGTCGTGGGCGCGTTGCCCGGCGGCGCACAGCGCGCCGCGGCGGTGATCCACACGCCCAACAGCTCCAGGCCGTCGTCGCGAGCGCGGGCGCTGGGCGTGGATGCCAGGCCAGCGCGGTGCAGCGCGGGGTAGAGGAAGTCGCCGGAGGCGTCGCCGGTGAACATGCGCCCCGTGCGGTTGCTGCCGTGCGCGCCGGGCGCCAGCCCCACGAGCACGATGCTCGCGCCCGGATCGCCGAACCCCGGCACCGGCGCGCCCCAGTAGGCCTCGTCGCGGTACGCCCGCCGCTTGGTGCGCGCCACGGCCTCGCGGTGCGCGGCCAGGCGCGGGCAGCGGCGACACTCGGCTAGTGCGGCCGGATAGGGGTCGAACGCCGCCGTGCTCAGCGCTCGCCCCGAACCGTCGCCACCAGCCGATCGAGCGCCTCGTCGAGCGTGGCGCGCGACGTGGCGAGGTTGAGGCGCGCGAAGCCCTCGCCGCCCGGACCGTAGTCCGTGCCCGGGTTCAGCGCCAGGCGGCCGCGGTCGAGCAGGGCGGCGCTGGGGTCGTCGCCCAGGCCGGCACCGCGCAGGTCGAGCCAGGTGAGGTACGTCCCCTCAGGGGCGTGCGAGCGAACCTCGGGCACCTCCGCGTGAAGGCGCGCGGCCAGGTGATCGCGGTTCGAGCGCAGGTACGCGAGCGCGGCGGAGAGCCACGCGTCGCCCTCGCGGTACGCCGCGATGGTCGCGGCCTGCGCGAGCACGTTCACGCCCGGCATGCGGTAGCCGGCGACCGCCTTCACGCGCGCGAGCAGTGCGGCGTTCTCGGCGATCATGAAGGCGATCTTCAGCCCCGCCAGGTTGAACGCCTTCGTCGGCCCGTAGAGCGTCACGGTGCGCTGTGCCACGTCTTCAGACAGCGAGGCGAACGGCACGTGCTCGCCGTCGAACACCAGGTCGGCGTGCAGCTCGTCGGAGAGCACCCAGAGACGGTGCTCGAGCACCACCTCGGCCAGCGCCTCGAGTTCGGCGCGGGTGAAGACGCGACCGGTCGGGTTGTGCGGGTTGCAGAACATCAGCACGCGCGTGGCGGGCGTGATGGCGGCCCGCAGCGCCGCGACGTCCATGCGGTAGCCGTCGCCGTCGTCGACGAGCCGATGATGCAGCACCTCGCGCCCGGACTGCGCGATGACCGAGAAGAACGGCGGGTACACCGGCGGCTGGACGATCACCTGCTCGCCGGGTGCGCACGTCGCCTCGGTGCCGACGAACAGCCCCGGGATCACGCCCGGTAGCGGCTGCGCCGCCTCCACCGGCAGCCGCCAGCCGAAGCGTGTCTGCAGCCGCTCGACCGTCGCCGGGATCAGGTCCGGCAGGGCCGGGTACGGCGGGTAGCCCAGGCTGCCACGGTCGACGTGTGCGTGGAGCGCCGCGCGCACCACGTCGGCGACCGGGAAATCCATGTCGGCGACCCACAGCGGCAGGACGTCCGGGTCGTAACGGGTCCACTTCGCGCTCGGCATGGCGCGCGAGCGCTCCGCGACCGCGACGTCGAACGCGCTCGCTGGGTCGATGGTCGGCTCCAGGCTGGTTGCAAGGGTCGGTGACGACATGCGGCACGATACCCGACCGCGCCCGCGCGGCGCCGCCCGACCGCGCCTGCGCCACGTGTGACCGTGCGTGCTGGACGCTCCTGGTAGCGTCACGTCATGCGTCACGCGGTGCGTGTGCCCGATTGGGCCAGGCAGATCATCAGCGACCACACCGACATGCACCGTGCCCCGCACCCGGTCTCGGCCGCCAAGGTCGCGCGGTTCGTCCTCGACCTCCCCGACGACGTGCGCTTCGAGTACGCCTTCGTCGACGACGGCGGACGGGTGCGGGCCGATCCGGACCACGGACCGACCGGCAGCAACCCCTGGTACCCCGAGATCACCGAGGTGCGCGGACCCGACTACGCACCCGACGCGCTCGCCGACCCGCCCCGCGCGCAGCCCGCCTGGGCGATGCGGCGGTGGCGCTTCGACGCAGCTGGAGCGGCGTCGGCGCGCCGTGTCAGCGTCCTGTCGCCCCCCGGCATCGACGACCCTCTGCCGGTCGTCGTCCTGCACGACGGCGTCGCCTACCAGCGTCTCGCCCGCACCGCCGACGTGCTCACGGCGCTGATCGACGAGGGCCGTGCCCGCCCCGCCCACCTGGTGTTCAGCGAGCCCAGCGCGCGGCTCACGG
>SLSM01000364.1 GCA_007130445.1 Trueperaceae bacterium
ACCGTCACCGGCGCGATCCGGCCCTCGACCGCCCTGACGAGGTCGAGCGTCGTCACCGCGACGATCACGCGGTCCGAGGCGAGGCTCTCGCCCGAGACGTAGAGCGGCAGCGTCGGGCGCTCGCCCGCGCGCAGGGCGGCGTCGAAACCGTCGGCGAGGACGAGGCCGGCGTCGAGGTCGTGGGCGGCCACCAGACGCTCCAGCGTGGCGCGGTCGTCGACCCGGCGCGCGTCCAGTGCGGGCAGCGCCAGCATCGCGACCGCCAGGTCGGAGCCGCCCGCGTCGACGATCCCGACGCGCGGCCGCGAGTCGAACAGCGATCCGAACACACCCTGGACGAGCAGCGTCATCACCACCGGCATGACCACCGCCCACGCGACGATCGGCGAGCGCGGGCCCAGGGCCAGGTCCTTGCGCAAGATCGCGAGCATGGCGCGGGGGTTCATGCTGTCGCCACCTTCCGGGCGAGCGCCCACCAACCGAGCGCGAAGACGGCCGCCGCCCACACCGCCGCCGACGCCAGGTGCGGAGCCAGTTCGACCACCCCGCGGCCGTACGACGACGCACCCACGAGCGCCTGCAGGACGCCGTAGCTCGGCAGCGCCTGCACCCAGGACGAGGCACTGCCGGGGAAGAGCAGCGCGACGGCGGGGATCATCAGCGGGATCAGGAACGCCACGCCCAGGAACAGCGTGCCCATGAAGTCGCGCCCGCTCGAGCCGGTCAGGAGCGCGATGCCCGACACCAGCACGGCGCCGAGCAGCACCGCCAGCAGCAGGGCCGGCACGTCGCCGACCAGCGAGCGCGTGATCAGGAGCAACAGCAGCGCCTGCGAGAACGCCAGCAGCGTCCCGGTCAGGCCCTTGGCGGTCAGCAGGTCGGTGATGCGGGCGGGCGTCACGACGATCGCCGAGAGCGTGCGGGACGCGACCTCGGCGGAGATGAGCGACGCGAGTGCCAGCGACTCGGTGATCAGCACGAAGAACACCAGCAACGGGCGCATGCGCTCACGCAGCGGCACCTGGTCGCCGGCGCGGTCCTCGCCGAGCACGATCACGTCGCCGCCCTCGAGCGCGACGGGGAGCGCGGAGCCCGAGAGCGCGAACTCGAGCTCGCGCACGGCGCTGGTCATGGCGCCGCGCACCTCGATCGGCACGCCGACGCCTGCGTACACGCGCACGGTGACGTCTTGGCGCGTCGTCACGCGCAGCGCGAAGGCCTCGGGCAGCGCCAGGCCGACCTGGACCGACGGCCCGGCGTCGCCGCTCCCCATCACCGCTGCGCGCAGGGCCTCCTCGCTCTCGAAGCCGATCACCTCGAGGCCGACCTCGTCGCTCCCCTGCGCCAGCTGCCGGAGCGCTCCGGCGAGCGACGCCGGCGCGACGCCGACGCGGATGGTCTCGTCGACGCGGTCGGGCATCAGCCAGAACACCACCGCGAACATCGCCAGCGCCACGGTCGTGAGCGCCACCCAGAGGCGGTCGCGCGAGAACTCGAGCAGGTCCTTGCGCACGATCGCGGCGATGAGCGCGGCGCGCGACGGCTGAGACCGGCTCACGTCAGGCCTCGGCCCGTCATCTGGACGAACACGTCCTCGAGCGTCGCCTCGTCGGTGTGGATCGTGAGCAGGTCGCCGCCCAGGGTGGCCTCGGCCAGGCGCCGGCCCGTGGCCTCGCCGTCGAGCTCGACCACGCGCTCGTCGACCTCGCCGTCGGCGCGGCGGACGCGCACGCGCGCGCTTCGTGTGCCGTGCGCGAGCTTGAGGCGCTCGGGGGTGTCGAGCGCGTAGAGCAGCCCATCGTGGATGAACGCCACGCGGTCGGCGAGCGCGTCGGCTTCCCACATGTCGTGGGTGGTGATCAGCACGGCGCAGCCGCGCTCGGCCTGCTCGCGGATCACGCCGCGGATCGCCTGCGCCGAGACGGGGTCGAGGCCGTCGCTCGGTTCGTCGAGGATGAGGACCTCGGGATCGTTGACCAGCGCGCGCGCGATCATCAGGCGTTGGCGCATACCCTTGGAGTACCCGGCGACGCGGTCGCGCCCGCGGGTCTCGAGGCCCACGCGCGCGAGCAGGGCGCCGGGGTCGAGGTCGCGCACGCCGTGCAGCCGCGCGAAGAAGCGCAGGTGCTCGACCCCCGTCAGCGTCGGGTAGAGGTTCTTCTCCTCGAAGCACACGCCGATGCGGCCCTGGAGCGCCTCGCGGTGCGTCGCGAGGTCCTCGCCCAGGAGCTCGATGCGACCCTTCGCGGGGCGGTACTGGCCGGTGAGCATCTTGATCGTCGTCGACTTGCCGGCACCGTTCGGGCCCAGGAACCCAAGCACCTCGCCGCGCGCCACGTCGAACGACACGCCCCGCACGGCGGGTCTCGAGCCGTACGAGAAGTGGACGTCCTGGACGCTGATGGCGGGGGTGGTGCCGGTACCGTGGTGGGACTGCTGCATGGCCCCTCGATCCCGGGCGGGCGCGAACCGTGGTCGGCCCGCCGCATCCAGCGAGTGTAGCGCCGGTGACGCGCGCGTGCGAGGGACGGGTGCCTGCCTGCCCTGCCTCCGTGCCCTGCCTGCGCGACACGTCTCGCGACGCCCCCGCGGGGGGACAGCCGTCAGGCGTCGCGTGACCCGCGGGGCGCGTACGCTGTGCGCCGATGGGCACCGATACGCTCCTCGTGTTCGTGATCCTCGGGGTCACCGTCGCGCTCTTCGTGTCCGACCGCCTGCGCCTCGACCTGGTGGCGCTGATGTCGCTCCTGGCGCTGCTCCTCACGGGCATCCTCACGCCCGCGCAGGCGCTGGCAGGGTTCGCCGACCCGCTCGTGCTGATGATCGCCGGCCTGTTCGTCGTGTCGACGGGGCTGTTCCAGACTGGCATCGCGGCGCGGCTGGGGCGCTGGCTGGGGCGCGCCGCCGGCACCAGCGAGGTGCGGCTGATCGCGCTCGTCATGATCGTGACGGCGCTGCTCTCGGGCTTCATGAGCTCCACCGGCACGGTGGCGGTCATGCTGCCGGTGGTGGTGAGCCTGGCGTGGCGCGCCCGCATCAGCCCCTCGAAGCTGCTCATCCCGCTGACGATGGCCTCGCTGCTCGGCGGCATGATGACGCTGATCGGCACGCCGCCGAACCTGGTCGCCTCCAACCAGCTCGTCGCGCAGGGAATGCCCGGCTTCGGCTTCTTCGCCTTCACGCCGCTCGGTCTCACCATGCTCCTGATCGGCCTCGTGTTCATGGTGACGATC
>SLSM01000279.1 GCA_007130445.1 Trueperaceae bacterium
AGCAGGGTCAACGCCGGCAGCAACTGGAAGAACTGGAACACCACGCCGACGTGCGCCCCGCGCCAGATCGCGAGCCGCTGCTCGTCGAGGGCGTGCAGCGGCGTGCCCGCCACCCAGACCTCGCCCGCGCTGGGCCGGTCGATGCCCGTGATCAGGTTGAGCAGCGTCGACTTGCCGCTGCCCGAGGCGCCGACGATCGCCACGAACGCGCCGCGCTCGACGCTCAGCGACACGTCGTCGAGCACCCGTACCTCGCGCTCACCCACGGTGAAGGTCTTGCGCACGCCCCGGAGCGCGATCAGCGGCTCGCTCACGACGCGTCGGGGGCGCCGACGAAGGCGCCGTGGAAGCCGATCATCACCGCTTGGGGCAGCACCGCGCGGGCGCGCTCCTGCAGGTCGTGGGCGTCGAGGACCAGCAGGAAGGAGCGCGCGCCGGCGGCGTCGAGTACCACCGACAGCAGCACCCCGTCGTCCTCGCCGCGCCGATCGGGCGCGCTCACGAAGATCGGCTCGCCCGGGAAGCAGTCGGGCTCGTGCCAGGTGGCGGTGGTGCCGGTGCGCGTGTCGATCTTGACGAGCTGGTTGTAGAACTCGTGCGGCCGCTCGCTGTGCAGGCCGATGCCGTACGTGTAGCGCTGCTCCGGGTCCATGTTGTGGCCGGCGTAGTCGATGTGCGGAAGCTCGATGCAGGCGTCGGCGAGCGGCTCGGCGCGCACGCGGCCGCCCGAGAGGGGCACCGTGAAGCGCGTCAGGCGACCGTGGGGCAAGCGCAGGTCGGCCGCGGTCAGGCGCTCGAGGTAGTAGTGGGTGACGATGTCGGCGTCAGGGTACGCGACGATGTCGACGATCAGCTCGCGGCCTCGCTCGAAGGCGTTGACGTGGTGGAAGGCGAAGAACGCTTCGGCCTCGAAGCGCGCCGCGACCGCGCCCGTGTGCCGGTCGAGCACCGTGAAGGGCGTCCCCCGGCGCGGCTCCCAGGCGAAGTTCTCGATGAACGGCTTGAGCCAGAAGAGCAGCGCGAGCGGGTTCACCACGAGCGGGAACTCGGTGACGATCAGGTGGTTCGGCGTCATGCCGAAGCTGTGCATGTACGAGGGCGTGGCCGCGCCGAAGGCGCCCAGTCGCTCGCGCCGCATGCGCTGGTCGACGCGATACGTGCGCACCTCCGAGGCGCGGCCGAAGCGCGTCACGACGTTGTACATGTACCCGTCGGCGTAGTGCGGGTGGGCCGTCGTCATCTGACCGACGGGGTCGTCCTCGTACTGGAACACGCCCACCGTGTCGAGCGTCTCGGGGTCGAACTCCACCTGGATCGCCGTCTCCGTCATCGCCAGGAAGCGCTCGGCGAAGTGGCCGATGCTGACCTTGGCGTTGTCGGTGACACGGTGGTTGAACATCGCCATGGCGCGCGCGAAGAGCGAGCGGCACGGGTCGGTGGCGAAGTCGGTGTAGGTGATCCGCCCCTCGGCCTCCGCGCTGGCGCGGGCCTTCGTGTCGAGGAACTTCCCGGCGTAGCTCACGCGCCCGGCCGCGAACGAGAACTTGTGGAGCATCGCGAAGCCGTCGAACCAGTGGCGGAAGCGCTGCTCGCCCACCGTCATCTGACCCGGCCCGTTGCGCAGCAGCGTCCCCTGCAGCCACTCGGGCATGCGACCCTGCACGCTCAGGCGCTCGACGCTCACCTCGTCGTTGCGGCGGAGGAAGGCGTACTCGCCCATGGGCTCAGGCATGGAGGCCCCCCGCGGCGGGAACGGGTTCGGTCGCGACGCGGTCGTCGCCGGCGAGGATCAGGTCGGCGGCGATCTTCCCCGAAGCGATCACGGCCGGTACGCCCGCACCGGGGTGCGTGCTGGCGCCCACGAAGTAGAGGCCCTCGAACTCACCCGACTTGGTGTGGGGGCGGAGCCACGCCGACTGCAGCAGCGTCGGCTTCGCGGCGAACGCGGCCCCCTTGTAGCTGTTGAGGGTGCTGGCGAAGTGGCGCGGGTCTATGCGGTGCTCCGCCACGATGTTGGCCTCGAGGTCGGGCAGGTAGCGTTCCTCCAGGGAGCGGATGATGCGGTCGCGCAGCGGCTGCGCCTGCGTGGCCCAGTCGATGCTCGCATCGAGGTTCGGCACCAGCGCGAGGACGTAGAACGACTCGCAGCCGCTCGGGGCAATCGTCGCGTCGGTGCGCGTCGGCATGTGGAGGTAGAGCGAGAGGTGCTCGGGCAGAGTCCGGCCGCCGAACACGACTCGGAGCTGCCGGCGATAGTCGGGCCCGATGATGATGTTGTGGTGCGCGAGCGGCGAGTCGAGGTAGCGGCGCTTCGTGCCGAAGTAGATCACGAAGAGGGAGTTGCTGTAGGCCATCGTCTTGAGGCGCGCCGAGGTGGTCGGCCGTCGCCGCGCCGCGGGGATCAGGTGGTGGTACGCCCAGGCTGCGTCGGCGTTGCAGACCACCGTGTCGGCGCGGTGCTCGGAGCCGTCGGCGAGCCGGACGCCGACCGCGCGCCGCCCCTCGAACAGGATCTGCGACACCTCCGTACCGAGTCGCACGTCGGCGCCGAGCTCCTCCAGGAGCCGTCCGAAGCCGCGGACGATCGCGCCCGTCCCGCCGGTCGGGTAGTGCACCCCCCACTCGCGCTCGAACTGCACGATCAGCGCGTAGATCGACGGGGTGTCGAAGGGGTTGCCGCCGACGAGCAGCGGGTGGAAGGACAACACCTGGCGCAGGAACGGGTCGCGGATGAAGCGCGAGGCGTAGCCGTACATGTCCTGCACCAGGCCCATGCGCAGCACGTCGGGCACGATGGCGAGCATGGCGGAGAGCCGGTGGAAGGGCTGGTCGGTGCTGGGGTGGAGGCGCTCGAACACGCGCCTCGTGTGCGCCGTCATGCGCAGGAAGCCGTCGCGGTCGGCGGGGCTGACGCGCTCGATCTCACGGAGCATGTCCTCGATGCGGTGGCGGTAATCGACGTGGCGCCCCTCGTGATCGAAGAGCCGGTAGAAGGGGTCGAGCGGTCGTAGCTCGAAGTAGTCGCGCCGGTCGCGTCCGCTCAGGCGCCAGATGTCGTCGAACAGGTACGGCGCCGTGATCACGGTCGGTCCGCTGTCGAAGCGGAACCCAGCCTTCTCGAACGGCATGCCGCGGCCGCCGAGGTCCTCGCGCTTATCGAACAGCGTGACGCGGCGCCCTCGCGACGCCAACCGAGCCGCCGCCGCCAGACCGCCGAACCCCGCACCGATC
>SLSM01000121.1 GCA_007130445.1 Trueperaceae bacterium
GGCTCGAAGCCGTCGATGCGGGTCTGCAGGAGCGAGACGAGCGAGCTCGAGACGTTGGTGTCCTGCGTGATCGCCAGCGCCCGCGCCAGCTCGAAGATCGCCGCCGGCACGCCGCCGACCTGCTCGACCAGCGCGCGTGCGGCGGTGCGGAAGACCGGATCGACCACCTGATCGAGCAGCGACAGGCTCTCCGCGGTCGTGAGCGGCTGCAGGCTCAGCCGCGCGGCATCCGGCGGTAGGTCGCGCCCGCGGCTCAGGCGCACGACCAGGATGGGACCGTCGCACGTAGCCAAGACCGACGCGAACGCGTCGAGGTGGGGTGCGTAGCGTTCGCTGGCGACCGCGATCACGAGCGCGTGGCCGGGGTTCGACCTGGCCACGGCGCTCAGCGCGTCGCGCCACGCCAGGGCGGCGCGATCGACGGAGCGTCGTTCCAGTCGAGTCCAGGTCGGCCTGGCGACCAGCCCGAGGCTGCTCAGGATCAGCCGGTGCGCGCGCGTGTCGTCCGGGAGGAGCCGCTGCAGCTGCTCTCGGGCTCGTTGCGAGCGGGTGCGGTCGTCGTCGCTGGCGCGCACGCCCAGCACCTGCTCGGCCAGCGCGGACCAGTTCGGGCCGCCGTCGGTCGGGTCGTCGAGGCGCTGCGTGGCGAGGCGCACCACGGTGGTGTTCGCCTCCGCGCGCTCGGCGAAGGTCTGCATCAGGCGCGTCTTGCCCGAGCCGGCCTCGCCGACGAGCCACAACTCGGCGGCGCGGCCCCGTTCACGCACCTGCGCCAGCGTGGCGTCGAGCGCGGCGAGCTCGCGCGCTCGCCCGACGAAGGGCAGCCGCCGATAGGGGTCGGCCTCGCGCTCGCGGTCGGCGACGAACTCGTAGGCGCTGGTGACGTTCGGGAACCCGGCGAGCGACAGGTCGTCCACGTGGGCGTAGGTCAGCCGATGCCTGGTGGCCTCGTACGTGTCGAAGCCCACCAGGACGCTCCCGGCGCGGGCGGCCCCCTCGAGGCGGCTGGCGAGGTTCACCACGCTCCCCATCACCGTGTACTCGCGCACCCGCCCGGAGCCCACCGCGCCCGCCACCACCATCCCGGTGGTGACGCCGGCGCGGCCGTGCAGGTCGAGGCTGCGCTCCTGGCCGATGCGCTCGATCGCGCGCAGGCTCGCGCTGGCGGCGACCACGGCTCGGTACGGGTCGTCGGGGTGCGAGTGCGGCGCGCCGAACACGGCGCTCAGGCCGTCGCCGCGGAACGCATCGACGTAGCCGTCGTAGTCCTCGACCACGCCCGCCACCATGGTGAGCACCTCGTCGGCGAGGTCGCGCAACTCCTCCGGGTCGAGGCCGTGCGTCAACGTGCTGAACCCCATCAGGTCGACGAACACCACGCTGACGCGCCGCCGCTCGCGCTCGCCGCTGGCGGGGCGGGTCGCGAGGGCGCGTCCACACATGCCGCAGTAGCGCATGACGGGTGGAGCGATGGTGCCGCAGTGTTGACAGCGCATCGCCATGATGGTACCGCCGAAGCGGCTTCGGTCACGTTACAGACCGAGGACGGAGGCCGGATCCACGAACACCGCGGTGCCCGCGGCGTTGGTGTTGCGGACGTAGAAGCGCAGGACGTCGGGCGGCACGAAGGTGCTGCCGCCCAGGTAGCCGACCACCTGGCCGGCGCTGACGGCGTCGCCGACGGCCACCACGGGCGGTTGCAGGTTGGTGTAGACGGTGGTGACGACGTCGTCGTGCCGTACCGCCACCATGTAGCCGACGTTGACGCCGCCCGAGGCGACGCTGATGACCACGCCGCCCCGCACGCTGCGGACCGCGGCGCCCTCGCTGCCCGCTCGCAGCGACACGAAGCTGTTGTTCTGCTCGCCGAAGCGGCTGGTGACCACACCGTCGTCGAGCGGCGACACGTAGCCCGCCGCCGGCGACGGCGTGGGCGCCGTGAGGTTGTCGATGCGCGCCCTCGCCTCGTCGGCCTGGCGGTTCAGGTCGTCGGCGCGGCCCCGGTCCGCCACGAAGTCCTGGGCCTGCTGGCGCAGTCGCCGCTCCTCGGCCTCGAGGCGGGCGATCTCCTGCAGGAGCGCCTGGTCGAGCCGGCGCAGCTCGGCCTCGAGGGCATCCTGTTCCTGGAGCAGCGCGCGCTGCTGGGCCTGCCGACCCGCTTGCGTCGACTCGAGCTCGGCGATCAGCGTGGCGAGCTGCACCTGCGTCCCCTCGAGTTGCACCACCGTCGCGGCGAGCTCGTCGCGGCGCGCGCTGAGCGTCGCGATGCTCGACTCCAGCTCGGCGCGCTCGATCGCGACCGCCCGCAGGAGCTCGTCGAGGTCGCGCACCACCGCCACGTCCTGCTGCGCCAGCAGGCCGACGTAGTGCTGCTTCACGCGCAGGTCGTGGAACGAGTCGGCGCGCGCCAGGACGCCCGCCACCTGGCCGCTGCGGTTGCGATGGAGGTTGACGAGGAGCCCGCGGACGCGCTCCTCCATCAGCGCCAGGTCGGCCTCGAGGGCGGCGAGGCGAGCCTGCGCCAGGTCGCGCTCCTGCTCGAGCCGGGCGACGTCGTTCGTGAGCTCGTCGCGCTGGCGCCGCAGGTCGCGGATGCGGTCGGCCACGCGGTCGCGCTCGCTGATCTGCTCTCGCAGGCTGGCGTCGAGCGCCCCGAGCTCGCGGGTGATGGACTCGATCTGCGCCTGGCGCGCCCCGAGCAGCCGTTGACCGTCGTCGATCGCGCCCTGCAGACGCAGCTGCTCGCTGCGGTCGACCTGTGCCAGGCCGAGCCCCGGCGGAGCGAGCGCCAGCAGCGCTACGAGGACCACGGTGACGACGCGGCGCATTCAGATGCGCTCCCGCAGGTGCTGCGACACCGAGATCGCGCTTCCCACCAGCCCCACGAGCAGCGCCAGCGCGGTGAGCAGCACCGCCACCTGGCCGAGCAGCGCCGTGTCGCGCACGAACGGGACGAACGGCAGCTGCACGGCGAGGCGCGCGACCACGAACTGGTAGCCCGGGATCGCCAGCGCCAGGGTGATCACCGCGCTGAACAGGCCCAGCAAGAAGCCCTCGATCAGGAACGGCGCGCGGATGAAGGCGCGCGTGGCGCCGACCAGCCGCTGCACCTCGATCTCGTCCTCGCGCGCGGTGATCGCGGCGCGGATCGAGTTGACGATCGCGAACAGGGCAGAGGAGAGCAGCACCACGATCAGGATCGAGCCGAGCACGCGCA
>SLSM01000218.1 GCA_007130445.1 Trueperaceae bacterium
GTACGCGTTCTACGCCTGGTGGCGGCTCGACTTCGCGGTCGTGTTCGTGGCCTCGACGGTCGCGGCGTACCTCGTGGGACAGCACGTCGGCCGCTGGCGAGCGGAGCGACCGGTCGCGGCCCGGCGCGTCCTCGCGCTCGGGATCACCGTGCAACTCGGCACGCTGGCATACTTCAAGTACGCGGAGTTCGGCGTGGCCAGCCTCAACGCGGTCCTGGTCGCCTGGGGCGGCACGCCCTTGCCCGTGCTCTCGGTGATCTTGCCGATCGGCATCTCCTTCTACGTCTTCCAGGCGATCAGTTACATGGTCGACGTGTGGCGTGGCGACGCGCCGGCCAGGGCGCGCTTCGTCGACGTCGCCGCGTACATCGCGCTCTTCCCCCAGCTGATCGCAGGGCCGATCGTGCGCTACAAGACGCTCGCGCACGTGCTCTCGGCCCCGCGCAGCAGCGCCGCCCTGGTCGCCGAGGGCTCGCAGCGGTTCATGCTCGGCTTCACCAAGAAGGTGTTGATCGCCGACGCGCTGGCTCCCATCGCGGATGGAGCGTTCGCGCTCAGCGCACCCACCAGCGCCGAGGCCTGGTTGGGCGTCCTGGCGTTCTCGGCCCAGCTCTTCTTCGACTTCAGCGGCTACAGCGACATGGCGATCGGCTTGGGACTGATCCTCGGGTTCCGGTTCAAGGAGAACTTCGACCGTCCGTACCTGGCGGCGAGCATCACCGAGTTCTGGCGCCGCTGGCACATGAGCCTCTCGCTGTGGCTCCGCGACTACCTGTACATCCCGCTCGGTGGGAACCGACGTGGGGCTGGGCGGACCTACGTCAACCTGATGCTGGTGATGCTGCTCGGTGGCCTCTGGCACGGCGCCGCTTGGGCGTTCGTCGCGTGGGGTGCGTGGCACGGCGGCCTGCTGGCGCTCGAGCGTTGGCGGGGCCGTGGTGAGCGCCGGCGCACGCTGCCGCGCGTCGCGACCACGTTCCTGCTCGTGCTCGTCGGCTGGGTGCTCTTCCGCTCGGCCGATCTGCCACAAGCCTTCGGCGTCTATGCGGCCATGCTCGGCGCGAACGGCTGGGGCCTCTCTCCGGAGCTCGCCTGGCAGCTCACGCCTCGGGCAGCGTTCACGCTGGCGGTCGCGTACCTGGTGATCTGGTTCCCCGTCGGTGACATCGCGGCACGGGCCGGTTCGCCCGCTGCGTGGCCGGCGCGCATCGGGGTACCGGCGTTGCGCTGGGGTCTCGTGCCGCTGTTCGTCCTCGGCGTCGCGCGCGCCATCTCCGACAGCTTCTCGCCGTTCCTCTACTTCCGATTCTGAGCTGCCCGCCGATGACGATGCCTCCCGACTCCCCCCCTCCGGCCCAACCAGAGGCCGCCGATGCCGACGCGGCCGCCACCGCCTCGACGGCGAACTGGGCGGGCGTGCGCCCCGACTCGCCCTGGCGCACCACCTACGCCGTGGCGTTCGCGCTGGTGCTGGTCAGCGGCTGCGTCGCCGCGGTGTTCAACCCGGCGCTGAGGAACGTCCCAGACCGGGCGCTCTTGGACGGTTCATGGGCGGAGGCGTATCAGGCCGAGTTCGATGCGGCGTCGCCGCTGCTCGCCCCTGCGCGGGTGGTGTGGGGCGCGATCGACGCCGGCCTGTTCGGCCAGGGGCGCCCCGGAGTGCTGGTCGGCGCCGACGGCTGGCTGTTCAGTCGCGAGGAGTACGCAACCGTCCCCGACGCCGCCGGCGCCATCGTGCTGTGGAGCGATCGCATCGCCCTGGTGCGCGACGAGCTCGCGCGTCTCGGGGTCCGCCTGGTGGTGGCTCCGGTTCCGAGCAAGGCAGCGGTCGCCGCCGAGTACGCTCCTGCGCCCCTCCCGGCGGCCGCATCGCGACGCTACGACGCCTTGGTCGGGGCGCTCGAGGACCGCGGCGTCGTCGTCAGCGACCTGCGACCGGCGTTGCTGCGTGTGGACGATCCGTTCCTTCGGACGGACACGCACTGGACGCCCGCCGGCGCGGCCGCCGCGGCACAGGCGATCGCGGCCACGGTGCGCGAGCGCGCGGCCTTCTCGGACCTCGGCGGCACCAGCTTCGAGACCACGTCGACGGAGCCAGAGGAGCGCTGGGGCGACCTGACGGCGTTCCTGGACCTCGGCCCACTGCTCGAGCACGTCGGCCCGCCGCCGGACGTGATCGCGGTCCCGAGCACCGCGAGCCTGGCGCCGCCGGCCACCGACCTGTTCGGCACGGTCGAGGTGCCCGTCGCACTGGTCGGTACCTCGTACAGCGCCGACCCGACGTGGAACACGGTCGGGGCCCTGCGCGAGGCGCTGGGCTCCGACGTGATCGACGCCGCGCTCACGGGCCTCGGCCCGTGGGAACCGATGCACCGCTACCTGACCGGCGAGGCGCTGCGCTCCTCGCCACCGGAGGTCGTGATATGGGAGATCCCGGAACGATACGTGACGCTCGATGGGCACGTCCCCGAGGCACCGGCGTGGTGAGGCGCGCGACGGCGTTCGTGGCGCTGGTCGCGACGGCGCTGGTCGCGACGTGGGCCTGGGCGCAGCCTGGCACCGTCATCGACGTCGAGCTGCGCGCCACCCTTTCGACGGCGGCCGTGCGCGATCAGACCGCGGGGCGCTTCCGCAACAACGGCACCGAGCCTCTGCCGGTGCGCTCCGCCGTCGGGAGTTACGTGCTGCGCTTCGAGACGCGTGATGCCCACGGCGCGAGCACGACGGCGCTCGCACACCTGTTCGTGCCCGAGCAACCGGTGGACGCGGGCACCGTGTTGGCGTTCGCACCCGGCTCGACGGGCCTTGTCGACGCGTGCGCGCCCTCGCGCCCATACGTGCAAGGCGGCGGCTTCGACACGTACGGCGCGTACGGACTGGCCTATGCCGGTCAAGGTATGCCAACCGTCGTTCCGAACTACGTGGGCTTCTTCGACCCCGACGCGCTCCAGCCGTACTTCGTCGCGGCCGCCGAGGCGTACGTCGTCCTCGACGCCCTGCGCGCCGCCAGTGCGGCGTTGAGCGCCCTCGACGAGCGCCTGGCACCGACGCACGCGTTCGCTGCCGGTTTCTCGCAAGGCGGACACGCCGTGTTCGCCACGGCGGATCGGGCAGCGGACGACGCGCCCGACGTACCGCTCGCGGGCGTGCTCGGTTTCGGTCCAAGCGGCGAGGTCGACGTCGTGATGCGCGCGTTCGCGCACGTGGCACCGTGGATCCTTTTCGCGTACGAGCACGTCTACGACGGTGCGATCGATGCCGCGGCCCTGCTGCAGGAGCCATACGCGAGCAGGCTCTCGAACGACGTGCAGCGCTTGTGCATCGCCGAGGTGCAGGCGCAGTACCCCGGTGACCCGCGGGCGCTGCTGGCGCCGGCGCTCGCCACCTCGCTGCGAGCAGGTACCCTGGACGACACGCACCCGGTGCTGGCCGGCCTGGTGCGCGCCAACCAGACCGGCGTGCGCGAGCACGGGCTGCCGGTGATCGTCCTCCAGGGCGTCGACGACCCGATTGCTCCACTCTCCGATCAGCACCGCTTCGTGGCGCGCCTGTGCGACCAGGGCAGCGCCGTGCGGTACCCGAACTACCTGCGCACGCGCCACGAGACGCGCTACATCGGTTTCGAAGAGGCCCTGGGCTGGATGCGTGCGATCGTCGCCGGCGACACCGCACCGTCCGATTGCGACACCGTTCCCCGTGATTGACCTGGGAGGTCCGATGCCATCACACCGTTTCCACACCTCGCGCGCCTGCTGCGGAGCTCTCCTCGCTGCCGCCTTCCTGCACCTCGCATGGGCGCAGGCCGACCCCGTCGCACCGGGGGCTCGCGATCTCGCCCTCCCACCGGGGAGCGTGGTCGAGGTGGTGTACGAAGAGCGTCTGAGTCCGACGGAGGTCCAACAGGCCTCCGCGGCGCCGTTCGGCCGTTTCGGGATTCCCGTCGTCGAGAACGCGGTCGACGTCTACCGGATGCAATACGTGACCACCGGTTTGGAGGGCGAGGTCGCGGTCGTGACCGCGGCGCTGTTCGTGCCCGTCGAACCCGCTCGTGGCTCGGCGCCGCTCTACGTGTTCGGTTCGGGCACCACGGGGCTCGGCGACGCCTGCGCGCCCTCGCGCGAGGCCGACCTGCCGCAGCCGCTCGGCATGTACCGCGGCTACCTGGCGCCCTACGCCGGCCGTGGCATCGTCACCGTCTTCCCCGATTACCTCGGCTTCGAGGACCCGACGCGGCCGCAGGCGTACTTCCATGCGGCCAGCGAGGCCCACGTGCTGCTCGACGCGGCCCGTGCCGTCAGAGCGCTGTTCGCAGAGGCGCCGTGGTTCGGCCAACTCGACGACGCGGTGCTGATGGGTGGGTACTCACAGGGTGGCCACGCGGCGTTCGCCGCGGCCGACCTGCACCCGTGGTACGCGCCCGAGATCCCGCTCCTCGGGCTGATCGGTTACGGGGCGACCACCGACGTCTTGCCGCTGTTCGCCGAGGGTCCGTTCTACGCGCCCTACGTGATCGCGAGCTGGTCGGCGATCTACGGTGCGGCGCAGGTCGACGCCGCCACCGTGCTGGCGGAGCGCTGGTTGCCGACGCTGCCGCGCGAGGCGGTCACAGTGTGCGTTGACCGTGCGCAGCAGGTCTACCCGTTCGACATCGACCAGATGTACACCGCCGAGTTCGCCGCGGCGCTGCGCCAGGGCACCGTGGCTCGCGACTTCCCCGGTCTCTACGCGCTGTTCGTCGAGAACAACACCGGCCTGTCCGGACACGGCCTGCCGGCCTTGGTGGTGCAGGGTGGTCAGGACGTGATCGTGCGCGACCCGACCCAGGAGCGCTTCGTGCGGCTGTTGTGTGCCGAGGGCAGCGACGTGCAGTACCTGAACGTGCGCGACGCCCGCCACCGCGAAACGCGACCAGCAGGGTTCGACGCAGCCGTCGCATGGATCTTCGACCGGGCGGCCGGCCTACCGGCACCGTCGACGTGCGCTCGCTGAAGCCTGCGGTCGCGTAGGTCGCTCGGCCGGATCAGACGCGGGCGGCGGGTGCCGCCGCGCCGTCAGCGCCCCGAACCCTGACGCGCACGGATGCCGGCGTCGGCACCGTCCGCTGGACCGCGCGCTCCAGGCGCGGTCTCGAGGCTGCGGAGCCCACCGGTCTGCGCTCTGCCTGGGCGGCCAGGGCGGCCTGGGCGTCTGCGGCGTCCGCGCGGCCGATCGCTCCGGCGATCACATCGTGCACGGCCGCCAGCGCGGTACCGACGACGGCGATGGTGATGAAGGCGATCGTGAGCATGGCGATGGCGCTCATGCTCGCCTCGCGGCGTCCGGTTGGGGTGTGGTGGCGTGTCGCATGGCGTACCTCAATAACTAAGGTACAGCATTCGGCGGGGCGTGGCGTGAGGGTTCGCACACCCGGCGCCGTCTCGCCTGGCGGCGTATCCTGCGCGCTGCGCGATGACGACGCCTCTCGAACTCGCCGCATGGATCGCTCTCGGTGTCGCCGCCGTCACGCTCGTCGGCGTCGCATTCGGGCGCCTCCCGGGCGTGCCGCTCGACCGCTCCGGCTTTGCGCTCGTCGGCGCCGCCATCCTCCTGCTGGCTGGCGTCGTGGACGTGGAGACGGCGGCGCACCTCGTCGACGTCGAGGTGATCGTGCTCCTCGTCGGCTTGCTGCTGCTCAACGAGGCGCTGGCCGAGGTGGGTTTCGTGGCTTGACGCTGTGGGCTACTCGGCGAGCGCGCGGGCCGTTCGCGCTCCTCGTGAGCCTCGTGCTCGCGTCGGGCATCCTCTCGGCGCTCTTCCTCAACGACACCATCGTGCTGATGCTGACGCCGGTGGTCATCCACCTTGCGCGCGCGTTGGGTGTCGCTCCGCTCCCCTACCTCCTCGCTCTGGCGCTCTCCGCCAACGTGGGAAGCGTCGCAACCGTGACCGGTAACCCCCAGAACCTGATCGTCTCCGTAGCGGGCGGCATCGAGTACGGCGCGTTCGCCGCCGCCCTGGCGCCGGTGGCGCTGGTGGGCCTCGCGCTGGTGATCGCCGTGATGGCGGTCGGTCACCGCCGCCAGGTCACCGGCGCGGTCTTCGCGCGCGCCGCACCCGAGCCGCAGAGCGTCGCGTCGGGGCGCCTCTGGGCGCTCAGCGCCACGGCGCTCGCGATGCTCGTTTCGTTCATCCTCGGCGCGCACGTTGCCGTGGCTGCGTTCGCCGCCGGGGTACTGTCGCTCCTGCTGGTCGGATCGAGTGGGTCGGCGTTGCTCAGGCGCATCGATTGGTCGCTGCTGGTGCTGTTCGCCGGGTTGTTCGTGGTGGTCGGCGCCGTTCGCGAGACCGGGGCCGCCGCCATCGCCTTCGAAGCGCTTGGCGCCTGGCTCACGGCGGGTGCCGTGCCGCTCGCGCTCGTCGCGGCGGTGGCGTCGAACCTGCTGTCGAACGTACCCGCCGTCCTCCTGTTGCTGCCGCCGATCATGGTGGGCGGCGGCAGCACGGACGATCTGCTGGTCCTGGCGATGGCGTCGACGCTGGCGGGCAACCTGACGCTGGTGGGTTCGATCGCGAACCTGATCGTCGCCGAGAGTGCGCGTCGCCACGGCGTCGAGGTCGGCTTCTGGGCGTATGCGCGCGTGGGGGTGCCGGTGACGCTGCTGCCGCTGACCTTCGGCGTGTGGTGGGTGTCGCGCTGAACACGAGCATGGCCGGAGCGCGAGCGCGCCGTGCCGCAGCTCAGGCTGGCCGCGCTTGCACCAGACCCGGATCGTCGAAGCGCGCGTTGCCGACGCGGGGATCGACCGGGTAGGCGCGCAACCACTCGTTCGGACACGGACCGAGCAGGTGCGCCACGTCGCTCGGCGACTGGATGGCAGGATCGAGCCACAGCGCCAGGTCGCCAGGGTCGAGCACGACCGGCATCCGGTCGTGGAGTTCGGCCATGCGCTCGTTCGGTGCACACGTGAGGATCGCCACGCTGTTCAGGTCGCGGCGCTCGGCGTAGATGCCCGCCAGCAGCATGGGCGCGCCATCGCTGCGCACGACGTGGTACGGCTCCTTCCGGTCGCCGGTCCGACGCCATTCGTAGAAGCCGCTCACCGGCACGGCGCAGCGCTTGCGCCGCAGCGCCTCACGGAAGCTAGGCTTCTCGGAGGCGGTCTCGGCGCGCGCGTTGAAGAGTGTGGCGCGAACGTCCGACGGCTCCTTGGCCCAGGGCGGAACGAGGCCCCAGCGACCCGTGAGCACCTCGCGGAGGCCGTCGGGGCGTTGGCGTACCCAACTCGTCGCCGCGGTGGGCGCGACGTTGTATCGCGCCATGGTCGGGAAGGCCGGGACGTCGAGCAGGCCGGTCAGGTCGGTCTCGTCGTGGTACAGCGTGTAGCGTCCGCACATGCGCTCCCCCTGTCCCGTCGAAGCCGGTCAGTCTCCGTCCTCGAGCTCGGCCAACACGCGGCGGCGGTCGTCGCTCTGGTACTCGCTCAGGAGGCCGTAGTGCTCGACGTACGCGGCGACGGTGCGCAGGTGCGCCGGCAGGTTGAGGAAACCGTGCCCCTGCATCACGTCGAGGCGGCTGATCTCGAAGAGCGCGCCGTGCCATCCGTCGCGCTCGATGCGCTCGAGCGTGAAGCGGTGCAGCGTGGCCTGCATCAAGGTTCGGACGAGGTCCTGCTGCTCGCTACTGAGCTCTTCCCAGGCGGCATGCGCGCGCTGCCGCCGGTGCTGGTGGAAGCTGTCGTTGATGCTCGCCGCCACGCTCCTGACGGCCTCGCGACTGAGGCGCTGGTCGCCGCCCAACTCAGACTCGGCGGCCGGCGGCTCGATGCCCTGTTGTAGCAGACTGTGGACGAATCCTGGGAGGTTGAAGATGGGCCGCCCGGTCGCCTCGGCCTTGCGCTGGAGCGAGCGGGCGTAGCGCACGATGTCGATGACGCGCTGCGGTCCGTAGCGCTTGACGGTGGCGTCTGGGTCGAGGGTCCAGCCGATGTCGGCGAGGACGTCGTGCGCCTGGAGCGCTTTCAGCCTCGCCTCGGCGTCGGCCTCGCGCGGCACGCGGCGGGCGATGCTCTCCGGCAAGCGCACGCGTGGCTTGAAGACGTGGTTCTTGGCGATGTGGATCTCGACCTGCTGGTACTTGCGCCCCACCTTGATGCCCTCGTACTCGAACGTGAGGCAGGTGTACCGCGCGAACTCCTGTTGCGCCCTGTCGAGCACGTAGGTGAAGTCCTTGAAGCGCTCGTACTTGCCGTCCAGGCCGAGCCGTCGCTTGAGGTCGTCGACGTCGAAGTGAAGGTACGGCTTCTCACCGCCGTAGCTGGCCGTGTAGAGGACCTCGAACAGGCGCATGCTGTTGAAGCCCTCGAAGCTGAGGAGTTGATCGGTTGGGATGATGCTGAAGTCGCGCCGCAGCTGGAGCAGGTATGGCTTGAGTTTCTCGTGGATCTTGAGTTCGATGCAGGCGAGCTTGTCGCGGCTGTCCCGGCCGCTGTCGTAGCGCGCCTCGGACACCCACTGGAACATCACCCAGTCGCCGTTCGCCTCCTTGACCTGGACCGTCTGCTCGAGCAGTTCGCGCGCAGACTCCTCGATGCGGGAGTAGATGCTCTTGCCGCGGATGTTGAAGATCTGGGCGTACTCCCATGCCGTGATCCGGATGGGTTCCAAGTCGTGGTCGTCGCGGGTGATGTCGGAGAGCGCCAGCACCAGCAACCGCTTCGTGAGCAGGCCCATCTCTTGCCGACTGAGCGCCAGAGGGTTGGCCTGGGTGACGGCGACACGACCGCCGCGCCGCTCGGTCACGCGCCGCGGTGCCGCGCGAGCGGCCTTCGCCTTCGCACGGGCGCGAGCGTTGCCGGCGTCCTTCTGCGGCGACGACTCGGTGACCAGGGCGCTGCCCGCTTCCCGTCGCGTATCGTCGTTCGTGGCTTCGCGTTCCGATGGGCGGGCCATGACGCCCCAGCCTACCACCACGTGCGGGGAATCGTCTACCGTGCTTCACCGCTTGCAAGGCGTCAACGGGGAATGCCGGTACCCCATATTCCCCGTTTCGGTACCCCTCCTCCCCCACCTGGTACCGGTGCTGTCCCACCACGGTTCCGCCCGGTTCCCGCGTCGGTCCCGCCCCCGTCCCGTACCGGTACCGATGGTTCCCCGCTCGAACGCGACACCCTCCGTCCCTGACGCACATACGACAGCCCCATGAATGTAGAAAGGGAATGAAGATCCAAGCAATGAACAGCAATCCGAGCGCCATGCCGTCTCGGCATGGCGCTGATGTTGGACGTCGGATCGAGTGGCAGTACGCCCACGCGGGCGCACCGCACGCGCGGGTTTCGCGACCCGTGATGCCCCGATCCAAGTACCCTGGGTTCCCCACATCGTCGCCGAGTACCGCTGGTTCCCCACGGCCTCGGTGAGCATGACGACCGGCAGAAGCGAGGAGCGATCCGACCGGCAGTGGGTATGTGACGACCACGTGTCGCCAGTCCCTCGAATGTCCCACATGGTCCGGCGCGACGCCGTCCCGAGGAGGTACCGCATTTTCCCCAGATGGACGCGAATGCGTCGTAGCAGACGTGTGTACGATCGCGCGTAGCGCCGCTCGGCTGCGTGGCTCGGCGCGGTCGAGTACCTCGCCTCCCCCACTTGCGCGTCGCGGCGTCGCCCTTCTGGGCCCTCCAAGCGGTCCTCACCTGCTCGAGTCGCACCGCAGCGGCTCCATGGTTGCGCGGCGATGACGCGTGTGTAAGGTCTGAAGTCGCAGCGGCAGCGTCGTGGGCGCGAAGTGGGAACGCAGCGGTACCATGGACCTGGCAGTCCCGAGGCTTTCCCGGGTCGGCGCCATAACGTTATGGCGAAGTGGGAACGCAGCGGTACCGCGCTGGGCCGTCGAGCGTTTGCGTTGGGATGAACACACCGCTGGCACGTGCTTCTGCGCCGTGAGCAACTGTGCGGTCGGTGCACGCGCAGCGCCTGGTTAGAATGCGACACCGAGCGGTCGATGAGCTGCGAGGCGTGGAGCGGGGACGTGATTCGATGGTCGTGCTGACCTTCTTCAACCATGCTGGCGGCGTCGCGAAGACGAGCACGATCCGTGACATCGGGTACGTGCTCGCCGAGCAGGGTCGACGCGTGCTCCTGATCGACATGGACCCGCAGGCGAACCTGACGAAATGGCTCGGCATCGATGACGACATCGAGTTGGCAGACACCGTCTACCCTGCCGTGATCGGCACGCCGGACGCCGAGGGCGACCTCGACGACAGCAACCTGGTGCTGCCCGCTCCGCGGCGCGTCCATGGCTTGGACGTCATCCCTGCGCACTTGAACATCGCGATCATCGAGCGCGAGATCCTCAGCGTGTTCATGGGCGTGCTTCGTCTGCGAGAGGCGGTCCGACGGCTGGAGGGGTACGACGTCGTCCTGATCGACCCGCCGCCGAGCCTCGGGCAGCTTTCGGCGCTGGCGGTCGTCGCCGCGGACCAAGTCGTCGTGCCGCTGCCCACGAACCGCAAGGGGCTCGACGGCATTCCTACCGTCATCAAGATGGTGCGCGAGTACAGGAAGGCGGCCCCGGGACTGCGCATCACCTTGTTCGTGCTGACGCAACACGACAAGCGGACCCGCCATGATCGCGAGAGCCACGACATCATCTCCGCACAGCTGCCTTCGATCGCTCCGATCTCCTCTCCCCTGGCGAGCCGCCCGGCGTACTACAGCGACGCCCAGGTGGAAGGCATGCCCATTCCCGTGTACGCCCCCGGAAGCGACGCAGATCTCGAGATCCGGCAGGTCGCCGCGGAGCTCCTGACCGCACTCGAGGGTGCGAGATGAGCGCGAAGCGGCGCCGCAGCGATATCGACCGCGCCGCCGTGTTCGAGGCCATCTTGGGGGACCTCGGTCCGCGTGACGAGGAACGCCAGAGCGGGGACGTCACAGCACCATCGCAGATCCCGATCGGCACCATCCGCTTCAACGAGCAGCAGCCGCGGCACCACATCGACCCGGTGGCGCTGGCGCAGTTGACCACCTCGGTTCGACAGCGCGGCGTGCTCGAGCCGATCCTCGTGCGACGGGTCGAAGGCGGGTTCGAGCTCGTTGCCGGCGAGCGGCGAACCAGGGCCGCGGCCGATGCCGGCTTGACGCACGTGCCGGCCGTCGTGCTCGATCTCGATGACCGAGAGGCCCTCGAGATCTCGATCATCGAGAACCTCCAGCGTGAGGATCTCAACGCGGTCGAGGAGACCGAGGCCGTGCTCGCGTTGCTGGAGTTGACCCTCGAGACCGATCGGAGCTCGGCGCTGGCCCTGCTGCACGACATCTATCAGCGAGAGCGGGGACGCGAGGGTGACGAGCGGTTCGACGACGAGCAGCGTGCGGCTGCCGTCGCGTTGTTCGAGCGGCTCGGCCGCTTCACGCCGGTGTCGTTCTTCGTCAACAGAGTGCCGATCCTCGCCTTCCCCGATGATCTGCTCGAGGCGGTTCGGACCGGTCGGTTGGCGTTCACCAAAGCGCAGGCGATCGCGCGCGTCGAGGAGCCAGACGCGCGGGCCGCGCTGTTGGCGGAGGCCATCGATCAGGGCCTGAGCCTCAGCCAGATCCGTCGCCGGATCACGGAGATCCGCACGGATCAGGGGGCGGATAGACCCGTCGGGGAGCGCGTGGTGTTGGCCATGAACGTGACGAAGCGGCTGTTGTCGCGACGTCGCGTCGCGGCGCTCAGCGATGCCCAGCGCGAGCGGTTGGCCGCCTTGCTAGAAGACGTTCAGCGCCTGTTGGGGCCGTGAGGCGCGACGCTCCACACGTCCGGCGTGTCGGGCGTGTCGGAGGCCGAGGACCCGGTACCCGGGTCTCCCCTATTCGGTCCGTGCCCTCAGTCCCTCAGGTGTCCCATTTCGTGGTGTTCTGCCCGTCACCGCTGCATCGCTGACAGTTCCTGGCACGCTGCCGGCCGTACCATCAGGGACGGAGGTACGTCATGTTGGAAGTCGGTGATCGGGCGCCCGCGTTCGAGCTGCAGGACCAGGACGGTACGGTGCATTCTTTGGATGGATACCGGGGGCGGTGGCTGGTGCTCTACTTCTACCCTAGGGACGACACGCCCGGTTGCACCACCGAGGCGTGCGGGTTCCGAGACGCCTCGGAAGGTCTCGCCGAGTTGGACGCGGCGGTCGTTGGGGCCTCGGCCGACGATGCAAGTGCGCATCAGAAGTTCGCTCGAAAGTACGACCTGAACTTTCCCCTGCTCGTCGACCCGGACAAGTCGATGCTCGAGGGTTATGGGGCATGGACCGAGAAGCAGATGTACGGGAAGCGTTACATGGGTGTGGCGAGGATCAC
>SLSM01000176.1 GCA_007130445.1 Trueperaceae bacterium
ACGGCCGCGCCAGCTTGCTGGCCACGTCTTCCGATTGGACGACCCTCTCTGCGTACTGGCGAAGTTCCATGGTCACCTATCACTGGCTTCGCGCGCGGCGGCCGCGCAGCGCCATCCAAGAAAGCACGGCGAGCGTCACGACGAGCGGCGCCGACTCGCCGAGCTGCGGCACGGACCGAGCGCGGAGGGCCCGGCGACCGAACGTTGGCGCTTCGACGAGGCCACGCTGACGTGGGGTGACGAGGCGCTTCGGCGCGCCGCCGACACGCCGGCCGACCTGGTGGTGGTCGACGAACTCGGTCCGCTGGAGTTCCAGCGCGGCATCGGCCTGGTCGCCGGGCTCGGGCTCGTCGACGCGTTGACGAGCGGCGTGGCCTGCGTGGTCGTGCGGCCGTCGCTGCTCGCGGCGGCGCTGAAGCGCTGGCCGGACGCGGTCGTGATCGACGTCGAAGACTGACACGTCGGTTCCAGCGTCCGGTGGGCCGCGACGAACCGCCCTTGTGTTCCCGGCGGCGGTGTGCATACGATTCAACCATGGTTGATTCGACAGCCGTTGATGCGATCACAGCGCACGCCCGAGCCTTCAAGGCGCTCGGCGAGCCCAACCGGCTGCGTATCCTCGCCCATCTGCAACAGGGCGAGTCGTGCGTGTGCGAGGTGCAAGAGGCGCTCGACATCCCCGCCAACCTGCTGTCGCATCACCTCAAGGTGCTGCGCGAGGCCGGTATCGTGACGGGCACGCGCCGCGGCCGCTGGATCGACTACCGCGTCGAACCGATCACCATGGCGCTGCTCGCGGCGGTCCTCGCCGAAGCGGCCCACCACCCAGCCGCAGCCTGCTGCGCGAGCGATCTCGCGCCGACGCGCTCGCTATGAGCACCCCCGTCCGCGCGCCGCGGCGGCCGAACCTGGTCGGTGATCACCACCGGCTCTCTCTTCGTCGGTTCCTGTTCGACACCACTCTGGGCTGACGCTTACACGCTAGAAGGAGGCTCCCATGCACATCAAAGTCCTCGGCTCCGGTTGCGCCAACTGCAAGGCCACCGTCAGCCTCATCGAGCAGGTCGCCAGCGCCAAGGGACTCGACGTGACCATCGAGAAGGTGGAGGACCTGCGCGACATCATGAGCTACGGCGTGATGTCCACCCCCGGCGTCGTCATCGACGGCACGGTCGTCCATGCCGGCGGACGACCAAGCCAAGCCAAGATCGAGCAGCTGCTGGGCGCCTGAGCGCCTACCTGGGACCGCGAGCGGACACGCCCCCGCCGACCCGATCCCCGGATGCGCCAACCGTTGCCCGACGGCGCTCAGGCGCGCGGCGGGATGAGCAACACCGGTGCCGGTGAGCGACGCACGACCTTGTGGCTGACGCTTCCCAGCACCAGTTCACCAACGAAGCCGCGACCCTGGGTCGCCATCACGACGAGCTGCACGTCGCGGCGCTCGGCGACGTCGATGATCACGTCCGACGGCGACCCGTGCACGATCTCGACGTCGATCGCTGCGGACCCCACTGCGCGCAAGGAGTCGCGCAGCGTTTCGAGCCGATCGTGGTCGATGTCGTCGAACTCCCGCATCCGCTCCGCACTGTGCCGCGCGAGCTTGACGACGTCCTGCACATGCACGAGCGTGACCTTGCGCACGCCGGCGGCGACGATGTCGCGCAGGTACGCGAAGGCGTGGTCGGCTGCCGCCGAGAAGTCCGTCGCGTAGAGGACGTGATCGGTGAAGTCACACCGCGCGACGGGCTTGCAGCGCTGCTCCGCGCCGTCGCGCATCTCGACCGGCATCGCCAGGACGGGTGTCGTCGCATGGTTGATGACCGCGTACGCCACGCCACCGAGGAGCCGTTCTGCGACCTGCGATCGTCCCTGCGTGCCGACCACGATGAGCGAGTACGCCTCTTCGCGCGCGGTGCGCACGATCTCCTGCTTCGGTGAGCCGACGACGATGCGGGTCTCCACGCTGAAACCGTGCTCGCCCAGGATCGCTCGTTGCTCATCGAGCATCGCCTCGAGCGAGGAGGTGTCGTAGGAGAGCGCGGTCGACGCCGCGCTGACGGTGCCGATGCACTGCAGGAGCAGGCAGTGCTCGGCGCCGAGGGTCCTCAGGCGCCCGAGGCAGCGCACGACGGCGTACGACGCCGGCGACAGATCCGTGGCGACGATCGAGCGGTCGAACATGCTGACGCTCCTTCCGCGGCAGGCCGTGTCGTTCCGATACCCATAGCGTACGCCCGGGATCGATGCTCGCCGATGGGCGTTCAGCCCTGACGATGCACGAACCGAGCTCGTGACCGCGACGTGAGGGCGCCCCCGGGACGACTCCGAGTAGCTTCTCGGTCGATAGATCGATCGGCGCCAATGTGGAACGGTCGTGAGCGAGTAACATCGACCAGGACGAATATGACGTTCGTCCCTGCAAAAGGGACACCGTTGTCGTGATACTTGGTACATGCTCCACCCAGCCGGTTCCCTGCCATGACGACAGCAGCTCAGACGACCCCCACCACGACCGACGTCGCCGTCCTCCACCTGCTCCTCCAGCTGATCGCCGGCACCTACCGCTCGCCGGGTGACGCGCTCCGCGACGATCTCGCATCGGGCGCCCTGGCCGACGCATGCGCCGCGCTCGGCGAAGCGCTCGACCTCGACGAGCCCGGACTCCAGGCGCCCGACTGGACCACGCTCCAGGCGGCCTACGTCGACCTGTTCGTGAGCAGCGGCAACGGCGTCGCAGCTCCGCCCTACGTCGGCTACGCCATCGACGGTGAGCTCATGGGCCCGAGCGCACAGCTGCTCGGCGCCGCGTTCGCGGACTTCGGCATCGAACTCCAAGACGCCTGGAGCGACCTCCCCGACCACGTCGCGGCGGTGGCCGAGGGCGGCACGTTGCTCGCACGCAGCGATCGGCCCGAGGCCGCTCACGCGCTCCTCGAGGGGTACCTCGCGCCCTGGTTCGAACGCTACGCAGAGGCCATCGAAGCGAAGGACGTCAGCGGTTTCTACGGTCCGATGACGAAGTTCCTCCAAGCGGCGATCAAGGAGGTCACGCGTGAGAATCGGTCGTAGGGATTTCATCAAGCTGTCGTGCGCGACGGTCGGTGCGCTGGCGGTGGGGAGCACGGCCAAGGCCCAGCTCTTCCCCGGCGGCTTCCCGAACCCGTTCCGTCCACCCCCCGGCAAGTGGTTCGAGGGTGACGTCA
>SLSM01000357.1 GCA_007130445.1 Trueperaceae bacterium
AACCGCTGGAACGCCCGGTCGCCCGTCAAGGAACGGAGGACCGGTCCGCTGGTCAGCGGTCGGATACGCTCAGGCGTTGACGGCCCTTCGCGCGGCGACGCTTGATGACGTTGCGGCCGGCTGCCGTCTTCATGCGCGCGCGGAAGCCGTGGGTCTTGGCGCGCTTGCGCCGGTTCGGCTGGTAGGTGCGCTTCATCGCGATCTCCTTCCGATCGTCTCGTCCGTGTGGCGCGGCGCGTCGTCGAAGACGTCCGTCATGCCACCACCTCCGCCGCCCCGTAGACCGCGCGACACGCCTGCTCGCGCTCGTCCCGGACGCGCCGGGGGGCGCACCAGAGGTACGCCGTACAGCCCGCGAAGGATAGCACACGCGCACCCCTCGTGGGTGAAGGGCACGACCGCTCTCAGCGCGTGTCGCGACGAGCCGCGCCGGGCACCGCGTACGGGCCCAGCGCACCGGCCACGTCGAGCAGCCGACGCTCGCCCCAGGCGCGTCCGATCAGCTGCGCCCCGGCCGGGAGGCCGTCCTCAGCGAGCCCCGCCGGAAGGCTCAACGCCGGCACGCCGACCAGGTTCGCGAGGCAGGTGGCGACGTCGCCGAGGTACACCGCCAAGGGGTCGTCGAGCCGCTCCCCGAGCGGCCACGCGACGGTCGGCGCGGTCGGGGCGATCAGCATGTCGACACCGTCCAGGGCTCGCCCCAACGCCTCGGAGATCAGGCGGCGGACGCGCGCCGCCCTGCCGAAGTAGGCGTCGAACGCGCCCGCCGAGAGCACGAAGCTACCGAGCAACACGCGCCTGCGAACCTCGGGGCCGAGGCCGCTGGCGCGGCTGCGGCGACTCACCAGCGTCTGACCGTCGGCGTCGTCGCCGACGCGCACGCCGTAGACGCTGCCGTCGAAACGCGCCAGGTTGCTCGAGGCCTCGGCCGTGGCGACGACGTAGTAGGTCGCCACGGCGTGAGCGACCTCGGGCACGGAGCGCGTCTCGATCGCCGCACCCGCCGAGCGCAGCCGCTCCACCACGCCCTCGACGGCACGCCTGACGCCGGGAGCGACGCCGAGCGCGAACAGCTCCGGGATGAGCGCGACGCGCAGGGTCGGCGCGAGCGTGGCCAGGTCCTGCGCCACCGGCAGGGGTCCGACCTCGGCCGCCGGTCGGGACGCGCTGGTGGCGTCGAACGGGTCGGCGCCGGCCATGAGCGCCAGCGCGGTGGCGGCGTCCTCGGCGTCGAGCGTCAGCACCCCCACCTGGTCGAGCGAGCTGCCGTAGGCGACGAGGCCGTAGCGCGACACCCGCCCGTAGGTCGGCTTGATCCCCAGGACCCCGCAGAACGCCGCGGGTTGGCGCACGGAGCCACCCGTGTCGGTGCCGAGCGCGAGCGGCACCACGCCGGCCGCCACGGCCGCCGCCGACCCGCCCGAACTGCCGCCCGCCACGCGATCGGGGCGCAGCGGGCTCCGGACCGGTCCGGTGTCGGCGAACTCCGTGCCGCTCCCCATGCCGAACGCGTCGAGGTTGGTAGTCGCGATCACCACCGCCCCCGCCGCTCGCAGGCGCGCGACGGCGGTGGCCTCGTAGGGGGATCGGTGCTCGCGCAGGACGGCCGCGCCGGCGGTGGTGCGCACCCCGGCCACGCACAGGTTGTCCTTCACGGCGATCGGAACGCCCGCGAGCGGCCCCGGGTCACGGCCCGAGCCAACCACCCGATCGACCGAGCGGGCTGCCTCGATGGCGCCTCGATCGTCGATGGTGACGAAGGCGTTGGTGCGCTCCTGTGCGGCGTGGGCCCGCGCCAACGCGGCGCGCACCTCGTCCTCCGCCGAGCAGGCACCCGAGCGGACGTCGGCGGCGATGGTCCGGGCGCTGCGCATCGGCGGCATCCTACCAGGCGCCCCCACCGGCGCGACCGTGCTGTGCGGAATTCTTCGTCCTCGCGCCGCGCGCACCTCGCCTATACTCGCCCTGTGCAGGACGACCCACCCAAGCGCGCGGCGGGCTCACCCCCGGCAGCACCCAGGATGAAGGCGGCGCCCGATCGACGCGGCACGTCGGAGCGCGGCACCCGGGTCGAGGTCGGCGGCGCCAGCGACGCCGGCAGGGTCCGCCTCGTGAACCAAGACGCCTTCTGGGTCGGTGAGATCCCCGGCAAGGGGACGTTGGCGGTGGTCGCGGACGGAATGGGCGGCCACCAGACCGGCGAGGTCGCCAGCCAGCAGGCCATCAAGACCTTCCGCGAGTCGTTCGATCGCTCGCGCGCCACGCCGCCGGCCGCGATGGCGCGGGCGTCGCAGGCCGCCAACCTGGAGATCTACGAGTACGCCCTCGAGCACCCCGAACACCGCGGCATGGGCACCACCCTCACGACCGTCCTGATCGACGACCAGGTCGCCATCATCGGGCACGTCGGCGACTCGCGGGCCTACCTGGTTCGCGATGGCACGATCGAACAGCTCACCCACGACCACTCCTGGGTCGCCGATCGCGTCCGGCAGGGGCTCCTGACCGACGACGAGGCCCGCCGGCATCGCTGGCGCAACGTGATCACCAACGCGCTCGGTGCCACCATGGCGTTCAAGCTCGACCTCCACCACTTCGAACTGCGCGCAGGCGACCGCCTGCTGCTGTGCAGCGACGGCGTGTCGATGCTGCTCTCGGAGCTGATGATGCAGCAGATCGTCAGCGACAACGATCCGCAGGCGGCGGCGGAGCGACTGGTGGAGGAAGCCAACGACCGCGGCAGCCCCGACAACGTGACCGCCGTCGTCCTGCGCATCGCCGCGGTGTCGACGCGCGCCAAGCGCTACGCGCTGCCGGATCGCGACGATGCCTCGATCGACATCACCGACACGATGTCGGGTATCCGCAGGGTCGAGGACGTCTTCCCCAGCCGTGGCCCGCTCGCGACCCTGCGCAAGCAGGCCTGGTACCCGTACCGCCTGTGGATCGTGGGTTCGGCGTACCTGCTGTTGTTGTTCGTCCTGTTCTCGTTCTGGCGTGCCACCGGCGCCTGACGCGTCGCCGACCGGTCGACCGGGCGGCGCTCGCACGGCGGGTGATCGCACCCACGACCACGTACACTCGGGCATGCGCGACATCGTCAGCACCACCAACGCACCCGCCGCCATCGGACCCTACTCGCAAGCCGTCGGGATCGGTGGCCTCCTGTTCACGTCGGGGCAGATCCCGCTCCTGCCGGA
>SLSM01000343.1 GCA_007130445.1 Trueperaceae bacterium
AGCCCCACGTTGCGCACGGCCTGCAGCACGCCGTTGGCGATGGTGTCGCACTTCATGATGCCGCCGAAGATGTTGACGAAGATCCCCCTCACGCTGGGGTCGCGGGTGATGATCTCGAACGCCGCGGTCACGTTCTCGGTGGTCGCGCCGCCACCGACGTCGAGGAAGTTGGCCGGCTCGCCGCCGACCTCCTTGATGGTGTCCATCGTCGCCATCGCCAGGCCGGCGCCGTTCACGAGGCAGCCGATGGTGCCATCGAGCTTGATGAACGACAGGCCGTACTCGGCGGCCGTGACCTCGGCGGCGTCCTCTTCGCTGAGGTCGCGCAAGGGCGCGAGCTGGGGGTGGCGGAACAGGGCGTTCTTGTCGAACGACACCTTGGCATCGAGCGCCATCACGGCGCCGCCCTTCGTGACCACGAGCGGGTTGATCTCGACCATGTCGGTGTCGAGGTCGACCGCGGTCTGCGCCAGGGCGCCGATGAAGCGACGGCCGGCCTTGGCGGCCTCGCCGCGCAGGCCCAGGCGCCAGGTCAACGCGTGCGCCTGGAAGGGGAGCAGGCCGACCGCCGGGTCGATGGTCTCGCGGGTGATCGCGTCGGGTCGCTCGGAGGCGACCTCCTCGATCTCGGTGCCGCCCTCGGTCGATGCCATGACGATGTTGCGGCCGGTGGAGCGGTCGAGCACGACCGACAGGTACAGCTCGCGCTCGATGTCGATGCCCTGCTCGACGTAGAGCCGGTTGACCTGCTTGCCCTCGGGCCCGGTCTGGACGGTGACGAGCGTGCTGCCGAGCATGCGCTCCGCGAGCGAGCGGACCTTCGCCTCGGCGGCCTCGGCGCCGCCTTTCAGGCCGTCCAAGACGACGTTGACGCCGCCGAGGTCGGGGTGCTCGAGGAAGCGCCCCTTGCCGCGCCCGCCGGCGTGGATCTGCGACTTCACGACCACGACCGCGTTCCCGGTCGACTCGATCAAGGGCCGCACGGCCGCCACGGCCTCCTCGACCGTGGTCGCGAGCCGCCCCTGGGGCACGCTGACGCCGCGCTCCCCGAGGCGCTCCTTGGCTTGGTACTCGTGGATCTTCAAGGCGATGACCTCCGCTTTCGCCCGCACGGTGTGCCCGATGCGGGCGCCGAGCGCACGCCCTGCGTGGCGTCGCGTCGGCAACCGCCCTACGGTACCGGACGCGGACCGGTCCGCCAAGCGCACGGGCGTCACGCGCTACGATGCGCTCGTGATTCGAACCGCATGGCTCACCGTCGAGGCGGTCGGCGACGCCGGCCGGCGCGAGGACGCGGCGCTGCAGGGTCTGCGCGCGCTGCTCGCGAAGGGACCCTTCGTCGAGGTCGACTACCAGGCCGTCGCCGACGAGCAGGCGCTGATCCGCAGCCGCCTGCGCGTGATGGCCGACGGTGACGGCGTCGACCTCCTGTTCAGCTGCGGCGGCATCGGCATCGGCCTGCGCGATCGCACGCCCGAGGCGACGCGCGAGGTGATCGACCGCGAGCTCCCCGGCCTGGCCGAGCGCATGCGCTCGGTCGCCGGCGTGCCGCACCCGACGATGGCGCTCACGCGCGGCGTCGTGGGCGTGCGCCGGGGCGTGCTGATCGTCAACCTGCCGTCCGGCGCGCCCATCGCCGAGGCCGCGCTGGCCAGCGTGATCGACCTGCTGCCCGAGGTCGTCGCGTCCGTCCGCGGGGCCACCCCCTGAACCGGCCGTGCTGACCCAGGTCGCCGCGGCGCTGGTGCTGCTGCTCGGGTTGGTGGTGGCGGCGCTCGGTGCGGTGCTGCCGGCGCTGCCGTCGGTGCCGATCGCGCTCGTCGGCGTGGTCCTGGCGGGTTGGATCACGGGCTTCGAGCGCATCGACGTCGAGTTCATCGTGTGGACCGGGGTGCTGACGCTGCTGGCGCAGGGCGTCGACCTGATCGGCACGTGGCTGGGGTCGCGCTACTTCGGTGCGCGCCGCGCGGGCGTCATCGGGGGCATCGTCGGCGGCCTGGTCGGCCTCGTGATCCTGCCGCCGTGGGGCTTCTTGCTCGGGGCGCTCGGCGGCGCGGCGCTGGCCGAGGCGCTGACGGGCCGCAGCGCGGCGGAGGCGGTCAAGGCCGGGTTCGGCGCGCTGATCGGCGCGCTGGGCGGCGTCGTCGGCAAGGTCGTCATCCTGGTGGTGATCGGCGTCATGGCGTTCGCGCGGCTCTTCACAGGCTGAGCGCGCGCGCCGCTTGGTAGGCTGCGCGACGCGGCCGGGCGAGAGCGCCCGGCGGGAGGCTCATGGACCCCATCTTCCTTTCGATCGGCCCGCTCGACCTACGTTGGTACGGCGTCCTCATCGCGCTCGGCGTGGTGTTGGGTGCGTTGTGGACGGTTCGCGTCGCTCGGGCGCGCGGTCTCGACCCGGAGTGGCTGCTCGACATGGCGCCGTGGATGGTGCTCGCGGGACTCGTCGGCGCGCGTCTCGTCTACGTGCTCACCAGCCCCTCGGCCTTCTTCGGCCCCGGCGGCAACCCCATGATGGCGTTCGCCGTCTGGCAGGGAGGCCTCAGCATCCACGGCGGCGTCGCCGGCGTGATCGGTGTGCTCGCGTGGCGGGCTCGGCGCAAGGGGTACGACGTCTGGCGCTACCTCGACGTGCTGATGCCCGTGATGGCGCTCGGCGTGATCGGTGGTCGGCTTGGCAACTTCATGAACGGCACCGACACGGGCGGCCGACTCACCGAGTGGGCGATCGGGTTCCGCTGGCCCGAGCCGGGCACGCCGACGCTCGGCGCGTTCGGGCGGGCGGTCTTCGGCGACCCGCTGTGGTTGTACGCGCCCCCCGCATGCCGTGCGCCCTTCACGGCGGGCGAGCCGTGCGTGCTGCACCTCACGCAGATCTACGGCGCCGTGGTCGGTGTGCTGCTCGTGGCCGTGGTGGCCTTGCTCCTGCGGCGTGTGCAGGTGCCTGGCGCGGTCTTCCTCCATACCGTGATCTGGTACTCGGTGCTGCGGAGCGTGCTCGAGGAGCCCTTCCGCGACAACCCGGTGCCGTGGCCCGTCTACGTCGACGACGTCGGCGGCGTCGGCCTCTTCACCGTCACCCAGCTCGCCAGCGTCGTCATCGTCGCGGTGTGCGCGTGGTTGCTGACGCGCCGCCCGGCCGCGGGCGCCGCACCGCCCCCGGTGCCGGTGGGCTCCGGTGGGAAGCGCCCGCCGGGCGGGG
>SLSM01000220.1 GCA_007130445.1 Trueperaceae bacterium
GGCAGTTCATGAAGATGCTCGGCGTCAGCGAGCGCCACGGCTGGGCGCGCTTCGTGAGCATGCAGGACCACTACAACCTGGTCGACCGCGAGACCGAGCGCGAGATGATGCCGCTGTGCCGTTCGGAGGGGATCGGCGTGATCCCCTGGAGCCCGTTGGCCCGCGGCTACCTCACACGCCGCCCGGCCGAGCGCGCGGCGACCACGCGCGGCGTGCACGAGGGCGAGACGCAAGGCAAGGCGCTCTACGACGTGCCCTGGCGAGACGCCGTGGTCGAGGCCGTGTGCGACGTGGCCGACGAACGCGGCGTGACCCCCGCCCAGGTGGCGCTGGCCTGGGTGCTGTCGCGGCCCGGCGTGACGGCGCCGATCGTCGGCGCGACCAAGACCCGCCACCTGTCGGACGCCTTGGCGGCGCTCGAGCTCACGCTCGACGACGACGAGGTCGCGCGGCTCGAGGCGCCCAACGCCGGCCGGCCGCCGGGGCCGAGCGCTCCCTGAGCGCGGGCGCCACCTACGGCTGCGACGGTGCGGTTGCGCCCGTCAGCCGAGGAGCTGCCGAACGGCCTCCTCCGCCGTCGGCGCCTCGAACACGAAGCCGGCCTCGCGCAAGCGCCGCGGCACCGCGCGCTTGCTGGTGAGGAGCAGCACGTCGGCCACGTTGCCGAGCACCAGCCGCAGCACGAAGGCGGGCACCGGTACGAACGCGGGGCGCCGGAGTCGCCGGGCCGCGGCGCGCGTCAGCTCGATCTGCCGCACCGGCTCGGCCACCAGGTTGTAGGGCCCCTCGGCGTCCTCGGACTCGATCAGGAACACGATCGCGCGCGCCAGATCGCCCGCCTCGATCCACGGGAACCACTGCCGGCCCGAGCCCAGCGGCCCGCCCACGAACAGCCTGACCGGCAGGAGCAGCTTCGTCCAGGCCTCGGCGTCGGGCGCCAGCACCACGCCGATGCGGCCGACCACGACCCGTGCGAAGGCCTTGGCCGGGTCGGCCGAGGCCTCCCAGGCGCGGCCGATCACGCTGATCGGGCCGTCGCCGTCGACGCTGGCGCTCTCGTCCAACACGCGCTCGCCGCCGTCGCCGTAGATGTCGACGCCGGAGGCCTGGAACCAGACCGGCGGCGGCGCTGCCGCGCGCCGCGCCGCTGCGACCAGCGTGGCACCGGCTCGCTCACGGCTCTCGCGCACGCGCCGCATGTGCGACGCGTCCAAACGCCCCGCGGCGATCGACGAGCCCGCCAGGTTCACGACCGCCGCGGCGCCGTCCAGCACGCCAGCGAGCCGGTCGAGTTCGGCCTCGTCGCCGCGCTCGGCGGCGTCCGGTGACCACTTGATGCTCGCCGCGCCGGCGCGCTCGGTGGCGCCGCGGGTCAGCACCATGCGCTCATAGCGGCCCTCGGTGGCCTCGAGCAGCGCGCGGCCTATGACACCGCCAGCGCCTGCGATCACGATCTTCGGGAGAGGCATGATCCAAGCATGCACCCTGCCCTCCGTGACTACAATGGCGCTCAGTGCGAATGCCCGGGGGTCCTTGGAGGTCGATACGTGGAGCGAGACAGGCAGCACGACGATGCACACACTGAGCAGCCGCCTCAGGACACCGAGCAGCGGCCGCTGGGCGCACTCGCCGTGACGGGCTTCCTGACGGTCACGATCCTCGTGTTGTGGTTCGGGATGTACGCCCTGAACCTGGCCAGGAGCTGAGCGTGGACGAGCGGCATCACGATCAGATCGCCAAGTGGGAGCGTCGCTGGATCGCGGCCTCCGGACTCATGTCCCTGATGTTCGTCATCCTGATCGCCTACAACCTCGCGACCGAGGGGGGGCACATCGCCCAGGTGGCCGCGCGCGGCACGCCCGAGACGCTGCTCTCGCAGCAGATCTTCGCCGAACCCGGCCTGCGCATCACCGGGCCCGGTCAGGCGCAGGTGTCCATCGTCGCGCAGGCGTTCAACTTCGTGCCGGAGCGCATCCGCATCCCGGTCGACACCGAGGTGACCTTCTACCTCACGTCGCGCGACGTGATCCACGGCTGGCAGGTGGTGAACACCAACCTGAACGTCGAGGTGATCCCGGGCGAGATCTCCGTCTTGCGCTACACCTTCACGCGCCCCGGCACCTACCTGACGGTCTGCAACCAGTACTGCGGCATCGGCCACCAGAACATGCTGGGCGAGATCGAGGTGGTCTCGGCCTCGGAGTTCGCGCGCGTCGATGACGAAGCCGACCTCATAGCCGGCGTGGTCGACGGTGCGCAGCTCTACGCCGCCAACTGTGCGAGTTGCCACGGACCCGGCGGGGCCGGCATCGCGGGCGCCTTCCCGCCGCTCGCCGGCCACGCCGCCGAGCTGGCGCAGCAGAGCCGCCCCTACCTGATCGACTCGCTGCTCTACGGGCTCCAGGGCCAGATCGTGGTGCGCGGCACCACCTACAACGGCGTCATGCCCGCCTGGGGGCAGCTGAGCGACGACGAGATCGCCGCGGTCCTCGACCACATCGTCGCGCTGGACGGACCCTCCGTGCCGTCCTTCGAGGCCGACGAGGTCGCCGCCGAGCGTGGCAAGGGCTGGAGCCCCGCCGACGTGCTCGACTTCCGCCGACAGGTGATCGGCCAGTGACCCCCACCGTCTCGAGCGCCCCGTGCGGCGCAGCGGCGCGCAGCGCCACCACCCTCGGAGGCCCCGCATGGCTGTGACCACCGCGACGGGTGCGCGCACGGAGGCGACCACCACGCATCCCGAGAAGCGCGTCACCTTCGCCTTCCTCTTCACCGGACTGATCGCGCTGCTGGTCGGGGCCCTCCTGGGACCGCTGCAGGCCTTCAACTACGGCAACATCAACCTCTACGAGTACGTGCCGTTCCTGCGCTCGTACTACCAGGGCCTTACGCTCCACGGCGTGCTGAACGCGCTGGTGTTCACCACCTTCTTCATCAGCGGCCTGCTGCTCTACCTGCCGGCACGCGAGCTCGGCCTGCGGCCGGCGATGCAGTGGGTCTGGGGCGCCTACTTCATCATGCTCGCCGGCCTCGTGATCGCCGGCGCAGGCATCATCAGCAACACCAGCAACGTGCTGTACACCTTCTACCCGCCGCTCTACGGCCACTGGAGCTTCTACACCGGCCTGGCGCTGGTGGTGGTGGCGAGCCTGATGATCGGCGCCGAGGTGCTGCGGCTGCGCGCCAAGTGGCGCGCCC
>SLSM01000012.1 GCA_007130445.1 Trueperaceae bacterium
GCGCAGAGGGCGCGTGCACGCGCTGCTCGCGACACGCGGCGAGGACGACGTCACGGTGATCGAGGGCCCGCTCACGTGCCTGCGCAGCGAGATCCCGACGGCGAGCATCAGATGCGTCGAGGACGTCGCCCCGGACGCCGCCTGGCACACTCGGGCCGCGCAGGGTGGTCCGCCGCCCGAGCCGCGCTACGGCTGAGCAGCCGCATGCCGCCCGCGCCGGTGCCGTGGGTATACTGCACCGACCGCGGCGCCGCGAGCGCCAGGGCACGACAGTCGCGCACAGACAGGCGCACCGGCGAAGTCGGGCGTCGGGAGAGAAGCATATGAGACTCTGGCAGGAGATCGGCGTGGACCTGGGGACGGCCACCGTCTTGATCTACGTGAAGGGCAAGGGCATCATGCTCCGCGAGCCCTCCGTGATCGCGATGGTCCGCGACACCGGCGACGTCAAGGCCGTGGGTGACGAGGCCTACCGAATGCTCGGCAGGACGCCTGGCAACATCGTCGCGGTGCGTCCCATGCGTGATGGGGTCATCGCCGACTACGACTTGACCGAGAAGATGCTCAAGGCGTTCGTCCGCAAGGTGGTCACGGGCGCGGGGCGCTTCTTCAAGCCCCACATCATGGTGTGCGTCCCCTCGGGCGTGACCGAGGTCGAGCGGCGCGCCGTGCTGCAGGCGACGCGGGAGGTCGGTGCACGCAAGGCCTTCCTGATCGAGGAGCCGCTCGCGGCCGCCATCGGCGCCGGCGTGCAGATCGCCGAACCGACGGGGTCGATGATCGTCGACATCGGCGGCGGCACCACCGACGTCGCGATCATCAGCCTAGGCGGCATCGTCGTGTCGGAGTCGCTGCGCATCGCCGGGAACGAGTTCGACGAGGCGATCATCCGCTACATCCGCCACAAGGAGAACCTGCTCATCGGCGATCGCACCGCCGAAGAGGTGAAGATGAAGGTCGGCGCGGCCATCGTCGTGCGCCCAGAGGACAGCCACGAGATCGAGGTGCGGGGCCGCGACCTCATCAACGGCCTGCCGAAGACCATCCGCGTCGCGACCGAGGACACCGTCGAGGCGCTCAAGGAACCGATCCAGAAGATCGCAGACGGCGTCAGGCGCGTGCTCGAGGCGGCGCCGCCGGAGCTGGTGTCGGACGTGATCGACCGCGGCATCATCATGACCGGCGGCGGCGCGTTGCTCCGCAACTTCGACGAGCTCCTCCGGCAGACGACCGGCATCCCGGTGGTGGTGGCCGAGAACGCGACCGACTGCGTGGCGCTCGGGACCGGTCAGGCGCTCGACATGATCCCGGTGCTCCAGGACGCCCTGATCTCGGACACCTTCCTGCGCCGCTGATGGCGCTCGCGACGGCGCCCGGCGTGGCGCGGGTGCTCCTCGGCGCGCTCGCGCTGGCGCTCGCGCTCGCGAGCGGTTCGGTGGCCGCACAAGACGCGCGGCGCCTGCCGGCCTTCCCGCTCGATCTCGTCGCCCCGGGCCTCACCGGGTATGGGCTGACCATGGGACCGGGAGACCGCCTCGAGCGCTTCGAGGTGCGCGTCGTGGCGCTCCAGAGCGGCATGGGACCCGCCGGCTCGCCGCTCGTGCTGGTCGAGACCCGAGGGGCCTTCATCGACGCCGCGGGCGGGGTCGCCGCCGGCATGAGCGGCAGCCCGGTCTACCTCGATCACGCCGGCGAGCGGACGCTGCTCGGCGCCATCGGGTACGTCTTCCCCGACGCCGACGGACGGCTCGCACTCGTGACGCCGATCGAGGCCATGCGCACGCAGACGGCGACCCTGGCGTCGCCTCCGCCGCCGGGCGCCTCCCCCGTCGCCACGCCCATGCTCGTCGCCGGTCTCGGCGCCCGCGCGCTCGCCATGCTCGAGCGCACGCTCCACGAGGCCGCGTCGCACCCGCTCACACTCGTGCAGGCCGGAGGCGCCGGCTCGGCGACCGGCCCGAGCGCCCCGCTCGAGCCCGGCTCGGCGATCGCCATCGCACTCGTGCGCGGCGACGTCGACATCGCCGCCATCGGCACGGTGACCGAGGTCGTCGGAGACGAGGTGCTCGCGCTCGGTCACCCGTTCCTGGGCGTGGGTCCGAGCGGTTGGATCCTCTCGCCGGCGTCGATCACGGCCGTCGTCCCGAACCGCCGCGTGCCGTTCAAGCTCGGCACGGTCGGCAACGAGGTCCTGGGAGCGGTGCTCAGCGACCGGCCCGCCGGCATCGGTGCGCGGCTCGGCGCCCAGCCGCCGCTCCTGCCGGTCACCCTGACCATCGACGCGGGAGGGGAGCGCACGGTGCTGCGCTTCGAGGTCGTCACGTCGGAGCCGCTGTGGCCCCTCCTCGTCGCCGTCGCGACGCTCGAGGGGCTCGATCGCGCATGGCAGCGCATGTCACCGGGCAGCGCCCGCTTGGCGTGGGAACTCGAGCTCGCGGGCGGGCCACCGCTCCGGATCCTCGAGGAGGTCTCGCACGATGGCGACGTCACGCTCGAGACCGCGCGCATGGCCGGGGCGCCGCTCGCGCTGCTGGCACGCAACCCGTTCGAGACACCACTGCCGACGGGACTGCAGCTGCTGATCGAGGTCGACGACCAGCGCCGTGACGGCGAGATCGTCGAGGCGCTGCTCGAGACCGGTCCGGTGCGCGCGGGTGCCACCCTCGGCGTGTTCCTGCGGCTCCAGCCCTGGCGTCGGCAGAGCGAGGTGCACGCCCTGACCATCACCCTTCCCGACGAGCTCGCGGAGGGCGCGGAGCTCGTGGTCAGGGGCGCTGGCGAACCGCGCGACGACGAGCACGAGGGCGGCATCGACACGCTCATCCTGTCGTACGCGGAGCTGCTCACCGTGCTGCGCGAGCGGCCGCGCAGCGGCGACCTCGTGATCGAGGTGCAGGGCGCGGACGGCCGCTGGCAGGTGTTGGAGCGGCGCAGCTTCCCGTACCTCGTGCGCGGCGTCGAGCGCGTACCGTTGGTCTTCACGGAGGACACGACCGATGACGAGGAGTGACATCGAGGGTCTGGGCAGCCGTGCGCTCGCCGACGCCATCGGCGCGCGGCACCGCGGCGTCGAGCGCACCGTCAGGGCGCTGCGGGCGGCGGACGCCGCCACGCCGGACGCCGTCGTGGTGTGGCCCGACGCCGACGCCGAGGGTGTGGCCACGCTCGCAGCCGCGGGCGTCGCC
>SLSM01000362.1 GCA_007130445.1 Trueperaceae bacterium
CCGTCCTGTGCCCCGTGCCCGCCACCCAGTTGGTCCCGCATCCCAGCCAGCACGTACTTCGAGGTCATCAGCAGCCCCGGTCCGACGATGAACCCCGTGCCGATGAATCCCGTGCCGACGGGCGCGCCGCTCCTAGCGATGAGCCCGGTCGACATCTCGGCCGCGCGGATCGCAGCTTCGTGGCGAGCCAGCAGACTCAACCAGTTCGCGGGCGCTGGCAGGGGTCTGCCGGGCTCGAGGAGCATCGCGGGACGGGCAAGCGCGAGAGCCGCCAGGCGCTGCTCCTCCTCTGGAAGGTCACGCACGGTCGGGCTCTCCATCGCGTACCGTACACGATCCTCCTGCGCCTCGACCAGCTCGCCTTGCGTGCGAACTCCTTCCGGCACGAGTTCGAGCAGATCGGCGCGCAGCCGGTAGATCTCAGGAAAGACGTTCTCGGAACCGTAGTGCGTGCGCAACTGCGCCGCCCGCGACCGCACGAGCGTCGTCTCTTCGTCGCTCAGTCCCCGAACGCTCGACGCCTTGCCGCTGAGCGAGTAGAGGTCGCTGAGCGCGGTCGTGAAGTCGCAGAACTGCGCACGCGCGACTGCGGCGATGCTCGGTTCGAGGCTTGCCGCGCGCGCCCAGGAGAGCGCGCATGCGACGTCGGCGGCAGCCTCCTGCACGTCCGGCCGGGAGGGCGTCAGGAAGTGCACCAGGGGCGGCCTGCCATCGGCAGATCGTGGCGCGCGCGGCCACTCGACTGCAGCGATCACCGATCCTGGTCGCATCGTGACATGGCCCCGAACCTCGTTCGGGGCGAGAAAACCCTTACGCACCACCGTCAGCAGTTGGGTCAGGTTCACGTTCTGGATCGTGACATCGACCCCCTCGAGCGCCTTCGGTGGGAGCAGGAGAGGTGTGGTTCCCGGCAGGAGGTAGGTCGCGTCGGTTGGCGAGTCGGCTCCGCCTCGTGTCTGGTAGTCCTGGATGCACGGAACCAGTGCGTGAACTCACTCCCGAGCGTGTCACCGTGCCGATGCAAGGCCCTGGTGGGGTCTTGCGGGATGACCTCGAACGCGAGCTTCGTGATGGCAGCAAGGCGCTTCGCGGCGCTCGAACGCACGTAGCGCTCCGGGTCGCGTCGCCGAGCCCGTTCGACCTCACGGATGAGCGCTTCGAGTTGCTCGAGGAACAGGCTGTGGGCGAACAGCCGCCAACCGTCGACGACCTGTGGTGCGTCTGAGGGGCCGTTCATCCCTCATCGGCGTCGAGCGGGGCGTCGAGATCCACCTCGACGCCGACCGAAAGCGCACGCGCACGGTCGAAGACATCGACGGGGATCGCGCGGACTCGCTACGGGTGATGGCGGACATCGGCTTCGATGAAGTCGAGGAACGCCGCGACCATGGGGTCGCGCTGCGCCGCGGCGACACGCGTGATGACGACCGTGTCGTCACCACGAAGGGAGAAGCGAACCGTCAAACCGTTCTGGCCTACTGGCCATGCGCCGCGCACCAACCACGGCACCATCGCGCCTGCATCAGGCTCATCGACACGGCCCCGAGCCCTGGCCGACGCTCGACGGCTGACCCACCAGGCACCTCTCGGACCCCGACCACCGGATACACTCGACGTCGTGGACATCTATTCGACATCGGACACGACGCTCCAGCTGGACGAGACCGACCAGACCGGCTACGCCGTCGACCGCTTCGGCAACGCGCCGTTCGCCGACGTGCTCGCCACGCTCATGCGCGACGTGGACCTCGACGCGGTGGCCGAAGCGATCGACGAGTTCGGCCTGCAAGCGGTCGCCGAGCACTACCTGCGGACGCTCATCGACGCCGGGCTCCTGCACGCGGACGAGGCAGCGGCGTACGCGGAGGAGGACCGCATCCTCGCCGCCGACACCAACGCGTCGCCCACCGTGCACGCCGTCACCGTGGCCGACCTGGCCGACGAGTTCACACGGCTCGACCTGACCCAATCCGCGTCGTCCTGTAGGTAGGAGAGCAGGTTCTGGCGCGTCGATACGGTGAGGCGCGCACCACGGCGTACCGCCCATGACGCACCGGGTCGTCGCAGCTCAGCCAGCGTGCTCCGCCGCCACGCCGAGGTCGGCCGCGACCGCGCCCGACCGCCCGTCGCAGGTCCGCGACCAGACGCCTGACCGCACTGGTGTTCCTCGTGTGCCGCCGTTCAGCCGCTCGAGACGGCTTCCGACTCCCCCGACACCGGCCCCCACGGCCATCGCACGCACGATGGAACGTCGTCGAAGACCACGAGATCGGCGGCGCCGGGCCGGCCCTTGAGGACCAGGGTCGTGCTGCCGGCAGCGTCGAGTGCCGCGCAGATCGCCCGCAGCGTCGCGCCGCTGACGCTGACGTCGTCGACGACCAGCACGTGCAGGCCCCCCACGTCGGGCACGTCCCCCAGGAGCGTGGGCGAGGCAGCCAGCGGCACGTTCGTGTCGTCGCGGTACTGGAGCCGAACCACGTGCAGCGGTACCCGCAGGTGGTAGGCGACCAAAGCCCCGGCGACGACACCGCCGCGAGCGACCGCGACGACGGCGTCGACCCGCGACAGGTCGTTACGCTCGACCAGCAGCGCACGCAGCCGCTCAGCGATCAACGCGAACGGGAGCGCGACACGTCCATCCTCGCCCGGTTCGGGTGCGGGATGCGTGGGGCCGCCCGTTGCTGGGAGCGCGTCCGCTGCCGCGGCTTCGGGCCGGCGCCGCCGGAGCGCGCTCATGCCCGACGTGGTGGCGTTCGGCCTCGGGCGCCCGTGCGCTTCGCGCCCGCGAGCGCACCGATGGCCAGAAGCATGAGCAGCCCGAGCCAGGAGACCGGGAAGGCGCCGGCGAGGGTGGCGAGCGGTTGCGCGTCGGGTAGCACGAGCGGACGCGCGACCATCGTGGCGGCGAGGTACGCGACCGGCCCGAGGAAGCGCGCGAGCGACATCGGCAGCAGACGCACGGCCAGCATCAGGAGCAACGTGAACACGAGGAGCTCGATCAGCAGTGTCGGAAGCATCGCACCCGCCGGCATGCCCGTCAGGAACCTGTTGAGGAGTGGTGCCACGAGCGCGACGGCGAGGGCCGGCACGGGTGCGCCTCGCAGCACGAGCACGAGGCCGGCGTAGAAGATCGGCAGGAGCCGGGCGCCCATGGGAGGCCCGCCGTCGGCCGGCAGCAGGTGCACGAGGAACGGCAGCACCAGCGCTGCGGTGAGCCCGATGCTCACCGTGGCCATGCTCCGCACCCAGGGGCGATCGAGCGCGATGGTCATGCGACTCCTCCAGTCGAGCCGTTGATCGGGCCTGAGGCGATGCGCCTACGGCGCATACCCCAGGCCCGATCATCCGATGGACGGGCGATCAGCGGGTGCTCTCGTACGCCTCGAGGAAGATGCTGGCGTCGAAGAAGGAGGACGGTTCGACGAAGGTGTCGAGCGCGCCGATGTCGACGAACACCTGTTGCACCTGCCCGATCCACTGCTCCACGGTGCCGTCCTGGTAGAGCTCGAACCAGGCATCGTTGCCGAACGTCTGCAGCAGGTCGAAGCCGCTGACGAGATCCTCGACTTCCAGGTTGGGGTACTGCTCCTGCTGGAGCCGAACGAGCGACGCCTCGGTGTCGTTCTCGAGCATGTCATTGGCCTCGAGCCACGCCTTCGCGATCTGGACGAGCACGTCGCGGTTGGCATTGTAGAAGGCGGTGTTGGCGACCCATCCACCCATGATGGCAGCGTCGGGATAGTAGTCGCCGGCGGTCGCGACCAAGCGTGCCTCAGGTACCTGCGCCAGGATCTGGGCGTTGAAGGGCCACCAGGTTGCGACCGCCGGGACGGCTCCGCCGATGAAGGCGCTGACGGCGGCGGCCATGTCCATGTTCACGACGTCGGCAGCGTCGGCGTCATACCCCTCGGCCTGCAGGGCCGTGACCAGGAAGACGTGTGCCGTGGTGCCGCGGGTGGTCGACACTTCGCGGCCGACGACGTCGCCGACGCTCTCGATGCCGCTATCGGGTTGCGCGAAGAGCATCGCCGTTCCGGCCTCGATGTTGTTGACCAAGAAGACCTTGCCGACGCCGCGCGACGGGAAGTTCGAGATGACCGCCCCCATGATGGCCACGTCGATGCTGCCGCCGGAGAGCGCCTGGGACAGCGGGACGCCAGAGTTGAACGGCACCGGCTCGATCTCGATGCCGTGCTTGGCGAAGATGCCGTTCATCTCGGCTGTCCACAGGTGGCCGTCGACGGCCAGCGTGTGCAGGTAGCCGACGGTGACGCGGGTCTGGCCGAAGGCGAGGCCGCAGGCCAGGGCGAGCGCGCAGGCGAACAGGATCCTTCTCACGGTCATGTCTCCTCCTCACGAGGGAACGTGCGTCATGTGGCGCGGTGGATCGGCCGCACACGACGAGGCCGTTGATCGGCCATGCGTCCGATGACGCAGCGGAACGGTGACAGGCACCACACCACCACCGCTCGTTTGTTAGCGCTGTCAGGAGTGTAGAGGCAGGCGGTGAGGGTTGTCAACGCCGTCCCGCATGCAGACGTCGGCCGCACCAATCACGTCGTCGCGCGCGCGATCACCTCGAAGCCGATGTCGACACGCCGACCCGCGATCGACTCGCCCGCGAGCGCATCGAGCATCAACTCCGCGGCCGTAACGCCCAAGCCGATGCGGTCGATGCGCACGGTGGTGAGGGGCGGCATCAGGTGGCCCGCCAACTCGACGTCGTCGAATCCGGCGATGGCGATGTCGGCCGGCACGCGCAGACCCAGTCGGAGCGCTGCCAGCACGGCGCCGCTCGCCAACACGTCGTTGGCGAAGAACACCGCGTCGGTACTCGGGCGTACCGAGCGGATCCGGTCCAGGGCAGCGGCGCCCGCAGCCAAGTCGAACGTGCTCTCGAGCGTGGTGCGGGGGTCGTCGAACAGTCCGTGATCGACCAGTGCCTTGGCGTAGCCGCGCCGCCGCGCCGCCGCGCGGTCGTTGTTCGCCACCGCTGCCGACACGAAGGCGATGTCACGGTAGCCGCGCTCGATGAGGTGACGGACCATGGCGTACGAGGCATCGTAGTTCGAGAACCCCACGCATGCCCCTATGGGCCTGCGAGGCAGCGACCAGGTCTGCACCACGGGGATGCCCGAGCGTGCCAGCAGCGACCGTGCTCGCGTAGCGTGACGCGCGCCGGTCAGCATGATGGCGCCCACGCCGTGAGCCAGGAAGGTCTCGACCAGCGTGGCCTCGACCCTGGGGTCGAAGTGGCTGTTGCCGAGCACGACCTGGTAGCCGGAACTCTCGAGCGTGCCGACCGCGCCCTTGAGCACGTCGGTGAAGATCGAGTTGTCGAGTGAGGGGAGGATGGCCGCGACGGCGCTCGGTGAACTGGAGGCCAGGCTACCGGCGATCCGGTTCGGGATGTACCCCAGCTCGGCGACCGCGCGTTCGATCCGGTCGCGCGTCTCGGGCGACACCATCAGCGGTTTGCGCAGGGCTCGTGAGACCGTGATGGCCGACACCCCGACGCGCTCGGCGACGTCGGCGAGCGTGACGCGGCCATGGCCTTTGCGGTTGCCGCGCTGACGGCGAGGTGGGAGTACGGGAAGGCTGGTCACCGGTTCGTCGTACACGCTATCACCAACCAGCCGACGGATGCAGGGTGGGACGGGACACGTCGAGTCGGCGCCGTCGCCCGAGACTCCCTCGGCGCTTGACGCCCTGCGCCTGTCCGTGGAAACATGTGCTAGCGCTAACATGCACGGATCCTGGTACAGGCGGGCCCATTGCCTGTCGTCTCACGTCGTACCTCTGGGGGGTCGCACATGCGGTTGAACATCGAATACGGCGACGGCACGCTTCCGATCGAGGTCCCGGACGGAACACCGGTGGTGCGGGCAGGCGACCTCTACCACGAACCGGCCCCGCTCGAGGACCCCGTCGAAGCCACCCGCGAGGCCCTCCGCAACCCGGTCGGGAGCCCACCGCTACGGTCGCTCGCCAACGCGACCTCCCGAGTCGTCATCGGCTTCCCCGACCGCGTGAAGGGAGGCGCTCACGCGACCTCGCACCGGCGGGTCGTGATCCCCTTGATCCTCGACGAGCTCGAACGCGCCGGGGTGAAGGACGAGCGCATCACGTTGGTGTGCGGCATCGGCTTGCACCGGAAGAACACCATGGACGAGTTCGGCGCCCTGCTCGGCGCCGACGTCGTGCGCCGTTTCGGTCCGGACCGCATCGTCAATCACGACGCCGAGGACCCCGACGGGATCGTCACGGTCGGGGCCACCGAGCTCGGCGACCATGCGGACTTCAACCGGCAGGCCTTCGAGGCCGATCTCACCATCATGCTGGGGCACACCATGGGCAATCCCTATGGCGGGTACAGCGGCGGGTACAAGATGCCCTGCACGGGTTTCACGACCTGGCGCTCGATTCGATGCCACCACTCGCCGGCCACGCTCCAGCGCGACGACTTCGTGCCCGTCTCCACGACGTCGCGCTTCCGCGACCAGATCCGCACCATCGGGCAGGCCATCGAGCGCGAGCGCAACGCCCGCTTCTTCAGCGTCGATGCCGTGCTCAACGGTCGCTCCCAGCAGCTGAAGGTCGTGGCCGGCAGTTCGAGCGACGTGGAGGCGGCGACGTGGCCGACGGCCGGAGAGCGGACCGAGGTCGAGGTGCCAGGCGGACCCGCGAACGTGCTCGTGCTCGGCATCCCCCGCGCATTCCACTACGGCCCCGGCATGGGCACCAACCCGGTGTTGATGCGCCAGGCGATGGGCGCCTGGGTCACACGCGCCGCCGGCGCGTTGACGCGCGACTTCGTCGTGGTGGCGGCCACCGTCTGCGACGGTTGGTTCAACGACGCCTGGTTCCCCGCCTACCGCAGCATCTACGACACGCTCCAACGGCTGACGAGCACAGACGAGTTGACGGCGTACGAGGACGAGTTCGCGACCAACCCGGAGTGGGTGTACCGCTACCGGCACGCCTACGCCTACCACGCCTTCCACGGCTTCTCGATGGCCTACATGGGCAGCATCGCCACTGAGCGTGCGCTGGCCGTGTACGTGGTCGGTGCCAAGGTGCCAGGGTACGCCCGTGGCATGGGTTGCGTGCCCCAGCCCAGCTTCGAGGCTGCCGTGGCCCGGGCCGAACGGCTCCTCGGCGAGCCGGCCCGCCTGCTGGTCGTGCCCGAGGTGTCGAAACCCGCCGTCCACCTTCGCAGCACGAGCGCCTGACGATGGCCGACGCCGACACGACCCGCGTAGGCATCATCGGCATCGGCCGCATGGGAGCGGCGATGGCCCGGCGCTTGCGCCCGGACCTCGAGGTGCTCGGTTACGACGTGCGCCCGCGCCCCGATGTGGAGATCGTGATGGTTGCGACGCCTGCGGTCCTGGCCGAGCGCTGCGACGTGCTCCTCCTGGCCCTGCCCTCGCCGCGTGAGACGCGCGCCGTGTTCGCCGATCCCGCCTTCAGGGCTGCGTTCCAGACCGGCCGCGCCATCGCGTTCGACATGAGCACCTCGGACCCGGCTTCGCTCGAGGAGCTCGCGAACGACCTCGGCGACGCAGCGGAGCGCCTCCTCGACGCGCCGGTGCTGGGCCGGCCAGACCGCTGTGGCGCATGGACCATCCCGGTGGGTGGCGACGAGGCTGCGCTGGAGCGGGCCCGGGGCGTGCTCGAGCGGCTCGCCGCGCGTGTCGAGCACCTGGGAACGCGCGGGTCTGCCCACACGCTCAAGCTGCTCAACAACCTCATGTTCGCCGCCATCAACGTGGTCACCGCCGAGGTGATCGGGGCGTGCGATGCGCTCGGTCTGCCTCCTCAGAAGTTCGTGGAGGTCGTCGCCACCAGCCAAGCGGCAACGGTGAGCCCGCTGTTTCGCGACCTGGCGCCGCGCATGATCGACGGTGGCGGCGAGACCGTGTTCACGGTCGATCTCCTGGCCAAGGACCTGCAGCTGGCCGCGCGCATGTGCGAGGACGCCGGAGCATCGCTGGTGTCGACTCGGGCCTCGCAGATCGTGACGGCCCAGGCCCTGCGCCTCGGTCTGGGGCAGGCCGACACGGCCGCCCTCGTGCGCTGCTTCCGCCCCGCCGAGGCGGGCGCGGAGGTGAGCCCGTGACCGTGGCCAGCCCACGTCCGGCCCCTCTGCTACGGCGCGTGCTGCTGCGCAGCCTGCCGTTCCTCCTCGTCGTCGCGGTGTGGCAGGCGCTCCACATGGTCGAGGTGGTGTCGCCGGCCCTCCTGCCATCGCCTCGCCAGGTGTTCGACGCCGGTGTACGACTCGCCGGCCGGGGCGTGCTGCTCGATCACATGATCGCGAGCACCACCCGCGTGCTGCTGGGCGTCGTCATCGGGGTGACGCTGGCGATCCCGGTCGGATTCGCGCTCGGTTGGTTCCCGGCGGTCCGTGGCTTCTTCGATCCCTTGATCAACTTCTTCCGGGCGCTGCCGCCCATCGCGCTCGTGCCCCTCGTCGTGGTCTACGTCGGCATCGGCGAGGAGGGCCGGCTGTTCGTCCTCATCTACGCCTCCTTCTTCCCGGCGACGGTGGTCATCTACGAGGGCATCACCGCCATCGAGTCGATCTTCGTACGCGCCGCTCAGGTGCTGGGCGCCAACGGCTTCGAGATGTTCCGCAAGGTGGTGCTGCCGTTCACGGTGCCGCACATCCTGACCGCCTTTCGGGTGGCGTTGGGCGTGGCTTGGGCGACGCTCGTCGCGGCCGAACTCGTCGCTGCGCGCACCGGGCTGGGAGCCATGATCCAGGACGCCAGCAACTTCTTCCAGATCCCGGTCATCTTCCTCGGCATCATCGTCATCGGCGCCATCGCGCTGCTGATGGATGCCGTCGTCCGCGTCGTCGTGACCCGCTTCGTCGCGTGGAGGGAGTGACGATGCCGAGCGAGAGCGGCGGCTCCATCCGCCTGGAGCACGTGACCAAGGTGTTCACGACGCGCCAGGGTCCGCTCACGGTGATCGACGACCTCAGCTTCTCGGTCGACGCGGGTGAGTCGGTGGCCGTGGTCGGGCCCAGCGGCTCCGGCAAGACGACGCTGCTCAACTTGTTGGCGGGACTCGACCAGCCGACCAGCGGCGAGATCCTCGTGGGCGGTGAGCCGATCAGGGGCCCGAGCCCCGAGCGCGGCGTCATCTTCCAGCAGTACGCCGTGTTCCCCTACCTGACGGTGTACCAGAACGTGGTCTTCGGCCTCACCCTCCGAGCGAACTTCCGCTCCAAGGCCGAGCGGAACCGCGTCGCCAAGCACTACATCGGCCTGATGGGACTGCAGGGATTCGAACAGGCCTACCCGAAGACGCTCTCGGGCGGCATGAAGCAGCGCCTCGCCATCGCCCGCGCCTACGCCGTCAACCCGAAGATGCTGTTCATGGACGAGCCGTTCGCGGCCCTCGATGCACAGACCCGCGAGTTGATGCAGGAGCTGATCCTCGACATCCTCGCCAAGGAGCAGAAGACCATCATCTTCGTGACCCACTCGGTGGAAGAGGCCATCTTCATCGGCAACCGCATCGTGATCGTGACGGCGCGGCCGGCCCGCGTGCACGAGATCGTCGACGTCCCGTTCGGCTTCCCGCGTCAGGCTGACGTCCGTACCAGCAACGAGTTCACCAGGATCCGCCGTTACGTCGAGCAGATCGTGCGCGAGCAGTACCAGGCGGCTCGCGCCGTGTCGGACACCTGAGCCGAGGAGGAGGACGAGCATGGCACGCGTCGTCGTGACCGGGATCGCCGGATGCATCGGGAGTTGGGTCGCCAAGCACTTGCTCGAGGGCGGGCACGATGTCGTGGGGCTCGACCTGGCCGGGCAGTTGCCCAACGGAGCCCTGCTCGGGATCGAGGGACTCCACGTCGAGTCGCTCGACGTCGCCGACCACGCGCGCTTCGCCACCTTCTTGCGCGCTGCCGAGCCCGACGGCATCGTGCACCTGGTCTCGCTGCTGATGCCGACCTGCCGCGACCAGCCGACGACCTGCGTCGACGTCAACGTGCAGAGCTTCATGACCGTGCTCGAGTCAGCCCGCGAGCTCGACTGCAACGTCACCTACGCGTCCAGCGCCTGGGTCCAGAAACCGCCGCCGGATGGTCGCTTGGTGAGCGAAGAGGACGACCTCGAGCCTCAGAGCCTCTACGGTGTGTTCAAGCTCGCCAACGAGGGCATGGCGCGCCTCTACGCCCGCGATCACGGGGTGCGCTGCAACGGCCTGCGGCCGTACATCGTGTACGGCCCTGGCCGCGTGGGTGGCCTGACGGCCGACATCAACTTGGCGCTCATGGCGGCGGCGCGGGGCGAGGCGTACCGGATCGGCTTCGGCGGCTCGGTCGCGCTGCACCACGCCAGCGACGTCGCTGCGCTGTTCGCCCGCCTGGCGCTCTCGCCTTCCGCGGCCGGTCGTGTCTACAACGTTCGCGGCAGCGTCTGTCGAATGGACGAGGTGGTGGCGACGATCGAGGCGGTCACGGGCACGCAGGGACTCGTCACGTTCGAGGACCGGCCCCTGCCGATCGCGGCCAACCTGAGCGACGCGGCCTTGCAGCGAGACTACGGGCCGCTCGCGTTCATGGACCTGCGCGAAGGCATGGCCTCCACGCTGGCCACCTACCGCAACGCGGAGTCCATCTCGGGCTGAGGTCGTCGTGTGCGGCACAGCCGCCGGCCAGGATCACACGGGGCACGGAGAGGAGCCCATCGGCATGCGGCGTTCCCTACCGTACCTGTTGCTCGGCCTTGCCGCCCTGTTCTGGGCTGGAAACTTCATGGCCGCTCGGGCGCTGCGCGACGACTGGCCACCGCTGCCGCTGAACGCTGCGCGCTGGACGATCGCCGCGGCCGTCATGGTGCCGTTCGCGTGGTCCGGCATTCGGACCCACGCAGCCACGCTGTGGGCACATCGCGGTTGGCTCGTCGCCGTCACGCTTCCAGGCATGGTCGCCTACCAGACGCTCGTGTACACCGCCTTGTCCACCACCACCGTGGTGACGGCGGCTGTGATCGTGGCCACGGCGCCGGCGGCCATCGCATTGCTCGCCACGCTGCTCGACGGGGTGCGGCTGAGCACACGACAGGTCGGAGGTATCGCGCTGTCGCTCGCGGGTGCACTCGCGGTGGCGGTGGGGGGCGACGTCGCGACGCTGGTCGGGTTGAGGCTCACGCCTGGCGACGGTTGGATGCTCGCAGCCGTACCGTGCTGGGCCGTGTACTCGGTCCTGCTGCGGCGCAGCCCGGTCGGGGTGCCGCAGTCGGTCGTCGTGGCGGCGACGAGCCTGCTGGCCGCATCGCTGCTGCTGCCCTTGGCCGCCTGGCGCATGGCGGCAGGCGAGGCCGTCCGGCTGACACCGGCCAGCGTGGCGGGGGTCCTCTACATCGGGGTGATCGCGGCGGCGGTGGGTTTCGTCTTCTGGAACCGCGGGGTGGCGGCCATCGGCGCACCGCGAGCAGGGGTGTTCCTGCACTTGATGCCGCTGTTCGCGGCGCTCCTGGGGATGGCGTTCCTCGGAGAGCGGCTGGAGCCGTACCACCTGCTCGGCGGACTGCTCGTCGTCAGCGGGGTGGCACTCACGAGCTCCCGAGGGCGACGGCAGGATGCCGCGACATGACGCCGACGCGGACGGCGTGCGGCCCTGAACGCCTGCCGACACCGCGCAGAACCCCTCTGCGTGAGGCCGTCGCACGCCAGGCTCGTACGGCTGTAGCGTTGGGCGCGATCGATGCCACAGGTGGGGCAGCGGGGCAGGCCCTGCACGTGGATGTGGGCGAGGAGGGCGGGCTGAGTTGCGATGGAGGCTGGGTTGTGCCGTTCGGGTCGGACGGGGGGAGCCGTGTGGGGGTGAAGCCGTCGGATCGCGGAACGCTGCGGAGCCGCTCCGGAGCCTGCGGTGGGCCGCGCTCGGCAGCCAGGAAGGCTTGGCCGGCGACACAGCGCACAGCGTGATGGTGGAAACCCCTCCAGTTGCGATCCCCGAAGTGGTCCAGACCGAGCTCGTCCTCGAGTTCCTGGTCGTTGGCAGGTACGGCGACATCGGCCGGCGATTCCGAGGGCGGATGCAAGGGCCGGTGTCGGTCTTCATACCCACCCGTCCTCGTCACGCTCCAAGAGGTCCGTGAGCCGCCTGCCACCAGCGGTTGCGAGATGCATGCACGATGAACACATCCAGGGCAATGTCGGCCGCCGCGGCCCAGTCGTCGATCAGCGCCCCTGCCACCAGTC
>SLSM01000355.1 GCA_007130445.1 Trueperaceae bacterium
CTCGAGTTCCTGGCGGTGAAGCAGCTGACCAGGGACCGCGAGGGCGTCGAGTACAAGTCGCCGATCCTGTGTCTGTCTGGCCCGCCGGGCGTGGGCAAGACCTCCCTGGGGCGCTCGGTCGCGCGATCGATCGGCCGCAAATTCGTGCGTATCTCCCTCGGCGGCGTGCGCGACGAGGCCGAGATCCGTGGGCACCGCCGCACCTACATCGGCTCGCTGCCCGGCCGGATCATCCAGGGCATGAAGACCGCCGGCAAGATCAACCCGATCTTCTTGCTCGACGAGGTCGACAAGATGACCGCGGACTTCCGCGGCGATCCGTCGTCGGCGCTGCTCGAGGTGCTCGACCCGGAACAGAACGACACCTTCGCCGACCATTACCTCGAGATCCCGTATGACCTCTCGAAGGTGATGTTCATCACGACGGCCAACACGCTCTCGACCATCCCGCGGCCGCTGCTGGACCGCATGGAGGTCATCCACATCCCGGGCTACACCCTCGACGAGAAGATGGCGATCGCGCGTCGCTACCGCGTGCCGCGACAGCTCGCCGACCACGGCCTCGAGGAGCGCGCGACGATCGGCGACGACGCGGTGCGCAAGATCGTGACCGAGTACACCCGCGAGGCCGGCGTCCGCACGATGGATCGGCTGATCGCCAAGACCGCGCGGAAGTTGGCCAAGGCCTTCCTGGACGAGGCGTGGGACGGCGAGCACACGGTCGACGCCGCGCGCGTCCGCACCCTGCTCGGCGTGCCGCCGTACCGTGACGAGGCGACCGACAAGCAGCCCCAGATCGGGCTGGCGCACGGCCTCGCCTGGACGTCCGTCGGCGGTGTGACGCTCGACATCGAGGTCGTCTCGGTCCCCGGCAAGGGGAAGGTGGCGCTGACGGGCCAGCTCGGCGAGGTGATGAAGGAGAGCGCCCAGGCTGCCATCGCATACCTGCGCAAGCACGCCGGCGACTACGACCTGCCGGCCGACTTCCACGAGACGCGCGACCTGCACGTGCACGTGCTCGAGGGGGCGACGCCGAAGGACGGTCCGTCGGCGGGCATCGCGATCGCGACCGCGGTCGTGAGCGCGCTCACCGGGCGCCCCATCCGCGGCGACGTCGCCATGACGGGCGAGATCACGCTGCGCGGCCGCGTGCTCGGCATCGGCGGCGTGAAGGAGAAGCTGCTCGCGGCGCATCAAGCCGGCATCAGCCGCGTGATCCTGCCCGAAGCCAACGAAGCCAACCTCGAGGACGTGCCCGCCGAGATCCTGTCGGAACTCGAGGTCACGACCGTCAAGGACTTCGGTCAGGTGCTCGAGGTGATGCTGGCGGTCGCAGGCGGAGGCGCCTTCGAGCCGCCACCGGCGGTGACGGACGCTCGCCTGGCGCGCCCGACCGGCGCACCGCCGGCCTGAGCGACGCGGCGACGCACCCGCTCAGCCCGCCGTGTCGTCGCCGTCCCGCTCGGCGACGCCGCGGCCTTCGGCCAGACCGCGATGCTGCAACATGTGGAGGCGCGCGTAGCGACCGCCGCGGGCGATGAGCGCAGCGTGGTCGCCGCGCTCCACGACGCGGCCACCTTCCACGACGGCGATGGCGTCGGCCTCGCGGACCGTCGCGAGCCTGTGCGCAATCACGAGCATCGTCACGCTGCCCTCCGCGAGGCGCCCGGCGAGGGCCTCCTGGACGACCGCCTCCGCCTCGGCGTCGAGGTGCGACGTGGCCTCGTCGAGCACCAGCACCCGGGCACCGCGCAGCAGCGCCCGCGCGATCGCGAGCCGCTGGCGCTGCCCACCCGAGAGCTTCACGCCGCGCTCCCCCACCTCGGTGTGCACGCCCATCGGCAGCTCGCCGACGAACGTGGACGCGCCGGCGAGCGCCAGCGAGCGCAACGCGTCGGCCTCGGTCGCCTCCGGGCTGCCGTAGCGCACGTTCTCCAGCACGCTGCCGCTGAACACCGTCGGCTCTTGCGGGACGATCGCGATCGCACGTCGCAGGGCCCGCAGGTCGAGGTCGCGCAGGTCGACGCCGCCGAGCGCGATGCGGCCCGCCTCGGGGTCGTAGAGCCGCTGCACCAGGCGCGTGACCGTGCTCTTGCCGCCGCCCGAGGCGCCGACCAGCGCCACCGTCCCCCCCGCCGGCACCGTCAGGTCGAAGCCGTCGAGCGCGGGGCGCTCGGCCTCCGGGTAGCGGAACCGCACGCCCTGCATCACCAGCTCGGTCCCGTGGGGGAGCCCCCGCTCGCCGCTCGGCTCGCTCGGCCGGGTGATGAGCTCGTCCAGGCGCTCGAGCGCCGCGACGCCGGCCTGGAGCTGGTTGTTGAAGTTCAGGACGAACACGACGGGGCCCATGAGCTGGCCGAGGTAGAGCAAGAAGGCCACCAGCACGCCGACGCTCAGCTCCGGTCCGGGCAGCGCCGCGAGCGCGTCCCCGGCGGCGCCGGAGACCGCGATGCCGCCGATCACGAGGATGGCGCCGGCACCGAGGCCACCCGCCAGGCCGATGCCGCCTTGCATCAGGCCGAGGTGGCGGCGGCGTTCGAGGTTGAGCCGTCGGTACGAGCGCGACTCTTCTCCGAAGCGTTCGCTCTCCTGTCCCTCGGCGGTGAAACCCTTGACGGTCGCGATGTGGCCGATCGCCTCCGTCGCGACCGCGGTCATGTCGCCGACCTTCGCGCGCACGGCGCGAGCGAGGCGCCGCAGCGGCTCCTGGAACACCAGGGTCACCGCGCTCATCGCGATCACGACCAGCACCGCCACCAGCGCCAGCGGCCAGTGCATGGCGAACATCAGCACCAGCACGACGCCGATGCTGAACAGCTGGCCCACGATGCGCGACGCCCCGGCCTGGATCATGGCCTCGAGCGCGTTGACGTCGGCGACGACGCGCGAGACGAGCGAGCCGGAGCGCTCGCGCGTGAAGCGCGCGAGCGGCAGCGTGAGCAGGTGGGCGTAGGTGCTGCGGCGCACGTCGTCGACCACGCGCTGCGTGAACGCGAACGAGACGAACATGCCCGCGTACTCGAGCGCCTCGCGGATCACGTAGTACGCGACCAGGACCAGTGCCAGCAGGCCGAACGTGCGCAGGTCGCCCGCCGGGATCGCCACGTCGAGGACGTAGCGAGCGAACTGCGGTGCGAGCTGCGCGACCGCCGAGCCCAGCGCGATCAGGAGCGAGACACCC
>SLSM01000167.1 GCA_007130445.1 Trueperaceae bacterium
ACCGTCGACGTCGAGCGCCGGATCGGCCTCCGCGTAACCGAGGCGCTGCGCCTCGGCGAGCGCCGCGTCGAAGTCCGACCCGGCTTCCAGGCGTTGGATCAGGTACGCGCAGGTGCCGTTCAGGAGCGCATGCAGAGCGATCGGGGTCGAGCCGCGCAGCGCACCGGCGAGCGGCCCGACCGCGGGCGTGCCGGCCATGACGGCGGCCTCGAAGCCGACCCGCCCCGCCCGGACCAACGGGCCCCAGACGTCCCAGCGCTCGGCGAGGGCGGCCTTGTTCGCGCTCACCAAGCGGGCGCCGCTCGCCGCAGCGCGCGCCATGAGGTCGGTGGCCACCTCGACGCCGCCCATGACGTCGACGACGACATCCGCGCCGTCGATCGCCTCGTCGGCGTCGGTGGTCAGGCGCGGTGGGTGTGCGCCGAGGTCGCGGCGGGCGTCGGGGTCGCGCACCAGCGCCGTGGTGACCGCGAGCCCCGGCACGTTCTGGAGGCGTCGGATCGCGGCGGCGCCGACGGTACCGGCCCCAAGGAAGGCGACGCGACGCGTGGGGTGCATGCGCGGGAGGCTACCACGCGTGTCGCTCTGGTATCTTCGAGGCTTGGATGGCGCACGGCCCGCGTTGCGGGCCCGCACGCGCAGCGGGCCCGCCCGCATTGCGGTGCCGCGCCCGGTCGGGAGCACTGCATGGTCGGAATCGGCATCGTCGGCTTGCCCAACGTGGGCAAGAGCACCCTGTTCAACGCCATCACCAAGGCCAGCGTCGAGGCGGCCAACTACCCGTTCGCGACGATCGACAAGAACGTCGGCGTCGTCGCCGTACCGGACGAGCGTCTCGACGTGCTGGCCGACCTGTTCGTCAAGGCCGGACGGCGGCCGCCGATCGTGCCGACCACCGTGGAGTTCGTCGACATCGCGGGGCTCGTCAAGGGCGCCAGCAAGGGCGAGGGGCTCGGGAACCAGTTCCTGGCTCACATCCGCGAGGTCGCCGCGATCGCGCACGTGGTCCGCTGCTTCGATGACGACAACGTCGTGCACGTCGCCGGACGCGTCGATCCCTTGGCGGACATCGAGACGATCGAGACGGAGCTCGCGCTCGCCGACTTGGCGACCCTGGAGCGCCGCGCCGAGCGGCTGCGACGGGCCGTCAAGGGGAACCCCGACGAAGCGGCGGAGTTGCGGGAGGTGGAGACGCTCCAGGCCGCCCTCGAGGCGGGACGCCAGGCCCGTGCCGTCCTGGTCGAGACGGGCTGGACACTGCCCAGCGACCTCCAACTGCTGACGGCCAAGCCGGTGGTGTACGTGTGCAACGTGGCGGAGACCGACCTGCTCAGTGGTAACGACTGGGTGCGCGCGGTGCAGGCGAAGGCCGCCGCGGAGGCAGCCGACGTCGTGGTGATCTCGGCGCAGATCGAGCGCGAGTTGGCCGAGCTCTCCGACGACGAGGCGCAGGAGTTCCTGACCGATCTCGGGCTCGAACGCTCCGGACTCGAGCGCCTGATCCACGCGGGATACGACGTCCTCGGGTTGATCACGTACCTGACGGCCAGCGAGAAGGAGGTCAGGGCCTGGACCGTGCCACGCGGGGCGACGGCGCCGCAGGCGGCGGGCGAGATCCACAGCGACCTCGAGCGCGGCTTCATCCGGGCCGAGGTCGTCCACTGGACCAAGCTGCGCGAGGCCGGCGGTATGAGCGCAGCGCGAGCGCGTGGCTGGGTGCGCACCGAGGGCAAGGGCTACGTGATGCTCGATGGCGACGTGATGCACGTGCTCTTCAACGTCTGACCCAGCGCTTCGTGTGCCTCGCCCAGGTCACGAGGGCGTGCTGGGGCGTACCCTTCGGCATGAGCGCACAGGCCCTGACCACGACGCGGCCGCGCGAGCCGAGGCGCTTCGCCCGCGGCGACGTGCTGCTCTTCCCCGGTCCCGCCGATGGCGTCTGGCAACTGCTGGACGGGCTGGCGCGCGTGCAGGCCGTGGACGCCGACGGCAACGGACTCACCTTGCGCTACATCAAGCCCGGCGACTTCTTCGGCGAGGAGAGCCTGGTGGGTGGCACGCGCGACTACTTCGTCGAGGCCATCAGCGGGGTCACGGTCGCACGCTGGCGGGTCGACGAGCTCGACGAGGCGCTGCGCGAGGCGCTGCTCGCGTCGTTCGCGCGGACCACCGCCGGCTTGTACCAGTCGCTCAGGCGCTGGTCGGGAAAGCGGCTGAAGGCACGCGTCGCCGCCGAGCTGCTGGCGCTGAGCGACACCCCGCTCGCATCCTGCGACGACAGTGGCCATACCGTGGTGCACGTGACGCACGACGACCTGGCAGCCGCCGTCGGCTCGGTCAGGGAGACCGTGACGAAGCTGCTCGGCGAGCTCCAGCGAGCCGGCGCGATCGCCGTGGGGTACGGGAAGGTCATGCTCGTCGATCCCCCCTCGCTGCACGCGGTGGCCGACGGCGCGCAGCGAGGGGAGGCTGCCGAAGGCGCCGCTCAGAACACCGTGCCGATGCGGAACGCGAACACCCCGCCGCGGTTGCGCTCGCTGAAACCGTAGTCGAACCGCAGCGGCGGCAACGCCACGCCGCCGAAGCCGAGATCGACCTGCACGCCCACGCCAAGACCCGCGTAGATCGGGGCCTGGTACTCGCCGTAGCCGGGCACGTTCGACGCGTATCCGACGTCGGCGAAGACGATGCCGATCACGGTTTCCGTCGCGAACGTGCTCAACCCGAAGTCGTAGCGGTACTCGAGCGACGCGGTGGCATAGGTGCGTGAGGGGTCGAAGTCGGTGTCGTCGTAGCCGCGGATGCTCGTGCGATCGAGCAGGGTGCGTCCGACGATGAAGCGCCGCGAGTCCGGGTAGAAGCTGCCGAACTGGTGACCGGCGTTGAGCCGCACCGCGAACACGTGGTTCGGATCGCTCACCGCTTCGGGGAACAGGGTGGCGGGGTGCAGGTAGGTGCGCGCCCCGACCTCGACCTGCTGGTACGTGTAGGTGCGCCGGTCGCCGCTGTCCGGGTCCCGGATGTCGTTGCCCCAGCCGACACCGACGTCGAGATCGGCACCGATGCCGCTGCGCGGGAAGCTGACGCTGTCGCGGTCGTCGTACGCAAGACCACTGCTGACGAAGGCCGAGAGGCCCGACACGGGCAAGGCCTCCAGGGAGAGCTCGGGTGGGAGCGCGCATCTGTCGGGGTTCGTCACCACCCCGTCCTCGATCTCGCACGGTTCACGCGCGGGCTCGAGCATGTACTGGTTGTAGGTCACGCGCGCGCCGACGTTCAAGGTGGTGTTCGGCAACACGCGCCGACCGACGCCGAGCGATCCACCGCTCGAGCGCACGGTGTACTCGCCGACGCTCACGCGGTTGTCCTCGATCGGGTCGAGGCCCGGGAACACGGCCGTGAGGCTGCCACCCATCACCAGGCGTTGGTTGACGTCGACGACCGAGAACAGCGACGCGCTGATCGACGTCGGCACCTCTTGGAGGTCGAGCACGTCGAGGTACAGCCATGGGATCGAGTAACGGATGCTGCCCCCGAACTGCAGGCCCAGGTCGGACGTGAGCCCCTCGATCTCGGCGGAGATCGAGTGGGCCAACCCGAAGAGGTTCGACTCCGAGAAGCTGAGCGAGGCGGAGAAACCCGTCTCGGTGTTGTACTGCGCCGACGGCTGGAACACGCCCGTCTGCGCCGCACGGACCACGACGCCTACGATCACCTCGTCGCTCTCCTCGGCTGGCAGCAACTGCCTGCTCACCGGCGTGACGGCCCCGAGACGCGCGACGGCGCGCAGGCCGTCGTCGAGCGCGCGCAGGTCGAGCACCTCGCCCGGGAGCGGCAGGTAGCGCGTGATCACGGTCGTGTCGGTACGTCCCTCGGGACCGTCGTAACTGACCTGGTAGTCGGCGATGCGCAGCTCTTGCACACGCTGCACGTAGGTGCCGTCGTCGCGCCAGGAGAAGGCGGGTTGGGTCGCGATGACGACGCCGCGATCGGCGTACAGCGCACGGATCCGGCGGAAGTCCTCTTCGGCCAGCGCCGACGTGAAGGTGTCGCCCTCGCGCAGGGTCAACTGCTCGAGGATGGCGTCGTCGCCGACGGCGCTGTTGCCCTCGATCACGACGCTCGTGACGGGTCCCGCGGTGTCGGGAGCACCCACCGCGAAGGCGACGCGGACGGCGCCGGTGGCCGTGACCTGCGGGACCACGCGGACGTCGGCCGTGCGGCCGGCCGCGAGCCGCCTGACGTCCTCGAGCAGGGTGTCGACGTTGAAGAGGTCGCCGACGGCGAGGCTCAACTCGGAAGCGTCGATGCCGAGCGCCGTGGTGTCGAACGAGGCGATGCGCAACTCCCTGAAGCGGATCGTGAGGGTCCCATCGCCGTCGAGCTCGCTGCGCTCCTCGTCGACGCCGCTCTGGCGGTAGCCGAGCTCGCCGTACCGCGCCGCGATGCCATCGAGGGCGGCACGGTAGCTGGTATAGCCGAAGGTGTCGGCGGCGGCCACCACGGAGAACCGGCGCTCGAGCTCGGCGGCGTCCAAGACGGACGAATCGCCGAACACGACGCGCGTCAGCGGCGCCGTCTCGGTGACGGTGTAGCGCAGACGGACCGGCGCACGGCCGTCCTCGGCCGGTGGCGCCGCGCGGTCGGGGATCACCTCGAGCAGCACTGGCACGTCGAACGGCACGCCGATGCTGCGGTAGATCTCCTGGACGGTGTCGATCGCCTGCTCGGCCCGGATCGCGTTGAGGGTGCGACCGGCGTCGAGGAGGTGCTCGCGGATCACCGCGTCGCGCACGGCGTCGGCGTCGATGAGCTCGATGCCCACGAACTCGACGCCGGCGACGCGCGGGTTCTCGCGCACGCGCACCACGAGCACCGGACCGGCACCGCGATCCTCGAGGCTGACGCTCACCTCCTCGAAGGCACCCAACGCGTAGACGCGGTTTCGCTCGGCTTCCAGATCCACGCGCTCGGCAGGCGTGCCCGGGCGCGCGGCGACGATCGTGCGTACCACGTCCGCGAACGCGGTCGTGCCGTCGACGCGGACCTGCGTCAAGGCACCGCTGATGGTCGGGGCGGTTTGGGCGAGGGACCACGCGGACGCGCCGAGCGCGACCACCAGTCCGAGCCCGACGAGGATGGTTCTGAGCGGCATGCGGCAGTGTAACCGAGGTCATCGTGAGAGCCTTGGTACGGCGCCGTGAGACGCCTGAGCCCGACCCGTTGTCTCGCGCGCTGCGCGCATCGGGGCCGAGGGCGGTCCGGGGCCAGCGGTATGATGCGCGCATGGGACACCTGTCGAGCATCCAACCCGACTGGCCAGCGCTCGCGCTCAGTGCCGCCGACGCGCTGCGGTCTGCGGGCGCCGAGCGGGCCGACGTGGGCATCATGCTCGGGTCGGGCCTCGGGCCACTGGCCGACGAGGTGGACGCCCGATGCGTGGTGCCGTTCGCGGACGTCCCGGGCATGAGCGCCAGCACCGCCCCCGGCCACGCCGGTCGCGTCGTCGTCGGGCGGCTGGAGGGGCGCGACGTGATCGCGTTCCAGGGGCGCCTGCACGGCTACGAGGGCTTCGACGCCCGGGCCTGCGCCTTCCCCGTCCGCGTGATGCACGCGCTCGGCGCACGCTCGCTGCTGGTGTCGAACGCCTGCGGAGGGCTCGACCCACACCTGCGCGCTGGCGACCTCCTGCTGCAGCTCGACCTGATCAACGCCACGGGCGACCAGGCGCTGATCGGCCCGGACGACGGCCTGGGGGATCGGTTCACCGTGATGTTCGACGCCTACGACCCCGCGTACGTCGAGCTCGCGCGCAGCACCGCGCGGCGCATCGACCAGCCGTTGCGCGAGGGCGTCTACTTCGGCTTCCGCGGGCCCGCCTATGCGACGCGCGCCGAACTGCGCGCGTACCGCGGGATGGGCGCGGACGTGGTCGGCATGTCGACGGTGCACGAGGTCGCGATGGCACGGCATCTGGGCATGCGCGTGCTCGGGCTCTCGTTGGTCACGGACATGGCGCTGCCCGACGCCACCGGACACGCGACGGGCGACGACGTGCTGCAGATGGCCGAGCGTTCGGGCGAGCGCTTCCGGTCGCTCGTGCGCGCGCTCGTGCCGCAGTTGTGAGACCGGCGCCGCACACCGCTCTGGTGGACGTGGAGGAACGGATCGCGGCCGCCTGCAGCCGCGCCGGCCGCGATCCGGCTGCGGTCACCCTGGTCGCCGTCACGAAGGGGCGCGCTCCGGACGACGTGCGGGCACTGCTGCAGGCAGGTCAGCGCGTGCTTGCAGAGAATCGCGTCCAGGACTGGCGCGCGCTCGTCGAGGCGCTCGGCGACGACGTGGCTGGCGACACGCCACCGCAGTGGCACCTGATCGGCCACCTGCAGCGCAACAAGGTGCGCTTCTGCCGCCCGTTCGCCTTGATCCACTCGCTCGACAGCGAGCGCCTGGCGCGTGCGCTCGACGAGGAGGGGGCGAAGCACGACCACGTGTTCAGGACGCTCATCCAAGTCAACGTGTCGGGTGAGGCCAGCAAGTTCGGCGTCGCAACGGTCGACGTCGAGGCGCTGATCGAGCGTGTCGCCGCCCTGCCACACGTCGAGGTGGTGGGCCTGATGACGATCGCGCCGTACCACGACGACCCCGAGCGCGCCCGGCCCGTGTTCGCGGAGCTGCGCGAACTGGCGCACCACCTGGACCTGCGCGAACGCTCGATGGGCATGAGCGGAGACTTCGAGGTGGCGGTCGAGGAGGGCGCCACGCTGGTCCGCATCGGGTCGGCGCTGTTCGAGTAAGGCGGGCGCCGCGGACGCGAGCGAGGCTCAGCCGGACGCTGCGTCGATGGCATCGACGGCATCGACGGCGTCGACGGCATCGACGTCGACCTGAGGCGCCTCGGCGGTCCCGGCGGCCGCGGCGCCCAAGGCCGCGTCGAGCGCCACCCACGAGAGCGTCGCGCACTTGACACGGGCGTGCAGCTTGCTGATCCCCTCGAGCACCTGCAGATCGCCCAGGCTGGGGTCGACGCCCTTGCCGTGGATCATCGCCTTGAAGTGGCCGATCAAGGCCTCGGCCTCGTCGACCGTCCTGCCCTTGATCGCCTGCGTCATCATGCTGGCCGAGGCCTGGCTGATGGCGCAGCCGTGACCTTCGAAGCGCGCGTCATCGACGAGGCCGTCCTGGAGGCGCAGGTACAGCACGAGTTCGTCGCCACACGAAGGGTTGATGCCCTCCTGGCGAACGGTGTACGGGTCGAGCGTGCCTCGGTTCCGGGGGGAACGGGCGTGCTCGAGGACGGCGTCGCGGTAGACCTGTTCGAGGAAACCCATGCCGTCAGGCTACCCCGGCGAAGAAGGTCCGGACCTCACCCAGCGCGTCGGCGAGCAGGTCGATCTCGTCAGTGGTGGTGTGGATCCAGAAGCTGGCACGCGCCGTGCTGCGCACGCCCAGCGCCCCCATGAGCGGCTGCGCGCAGTGGTGCCCTGCCCGGATCGCCACGCCGCGCACGTCGAGCGCACTGGCGACGTCATGGGGGTGCACGCCGTCCAGGTTGAACGTCACGATGCCACCTCGGTCGTCGCCCTCGGGCCCGTAGAGCGTGACGCCGTCCACGCGCCGGAGGCGCTCGATGGCGTAGCGCGCCAGCGCCCGGTCGTGGTCCCAGATCGCCTGCATGCCGACCTCGTCGAGGTAGTCGAGCGCGGCGTGGAGACCGACCGCCTCGGCGATGGCGGGCGTCCCTGCCTCGAAGCGCATGGGTATGTCGGCGTAGGTGCTGCGATCGATCGCGACGGTGCGGATCATCTCACCCCCACCCAGGAACGGCGGCCACGTCGCGAGCAGGTCCTCGCGCACCCAGAGCGCGCCGATCCCCGACGGGGCGCCGACCTTGTGGCCGGAGAAGGCGTACATGTCGGCGCCGAGCGCCTGCACGTCGACCGGCAGGTGCGGCACCGCCTGTGCGCCGTCGACGAGCAGCAGCGCTCCCGCCTCGTGCGCGATGCCGGCGATCTCCGCGATCGGGTTCAGCACCCCCAGGACGTTGCTGACGTGGAAGGTCGCGACGAGCTTGGTGCGTGGCGACATCGCGCCCTTCAGCGCGTCGAGATCGACGCGCTGATCGCTGCCGAGGGGCACGCCGCGGATCACAGCGCCGCGTTCGGCCGCGAGCAGGTGCCAGGGCACCAGGTTGGCGTGGTGCTCGGCGACGGTGAGCACGATCTCGTCACCCGGTCCGATCGCGCGCCGTCCCCAGGCGTGCGCGACGAGGTTGATGCCCTCGGTCGCGTTGCGCACGAACACGACGGAACGCGCGTCGGGCGCGTTGATGAAACGGGCGACGCGGGTACGCGCCGCCTCGTAGGCGTCGGTGGCCTCAGCCGACAGGGTATGGGCGCCACGGTGCACGTTGGCGTAGTGCTGGCGGTAGAAGTCATCGACCGCGGCGAGGACGCGTTCGGGCTTCTGAGCCGAGGCCGCGCTGTCGAGGTAGACGAGGGGCGCGTCGTGTACACGCCTCCGCAGGATCGGGAAGTCGTCGCGTCGCTCGGCGGTGATGGCCATGCGGCAGGGTACCACTTCTCGGAACCGTTCCGAGTTTCTGACGCGCCAGTGGAGGCGGTAGACTCGGGTCGTGCACGTCCGCTCCCTCCGGCACCTCCACCTGCGCAACCTGGTCACCGAGCGACTCGCCTTCGAGGACGGCGTCACGGCGCTGGTGGGCCCGAACGCGGCGGGGAAGTCGAACGTGCTCGAGGCCATCGTGCTCGGGACCACCGGCACGGCCGCCGCCGGTCGCGTGACCGAGTCGTTGCGCTTCGGCGTCGACCAGGGCTTCGTGCGGGTCGAGCTCGAGGCGTCCGGCGGCGAGCACGTCGTCGAGGTCGGGCTCGCGCCGGGCCGCAAGGTGATACGCCTCGACGGCCAGGTCGTGCGCGCCATCGACCTCGCCACCCTGGGAGGCGTCGTGCTCGTCGCGCCGGAAGACCTGGGCGTGATCCTCGGCCCACCGGCCCGGCGCAGGGCGTTCCTGGATCACGTGTTGGGTCGCCTGTCGCTTCGCTACGCCCTGATGCTGCGCGAGTACCAGCGCGTGGTCGAGCAGCGCAACGCGCTGCTACGCGCCGCTGCCGCCACGGCGCTGTTCGAGCCCTGGGACGAGCGCTTCGTGGCGCTCGGCGAGGACGTCGCGGCGTTGCGGCGTCGCGCGGTGTCGTCGCTCGCCCTGCACGCGGCCGACGCGTACGACGCCGTCGCCGGCGAGCCGCAGCGCTTCGAGGTGGCCCTGGAGACCGTGAGCGATCACGATGACCTGGCCGCGGCGCTCGCCGCGACGCACTCCGCCGAGCGGGCCCGCGGCGCGACGCTGGTGGGGCCGCACCGCGACGAGCTCCGCATCACGCTGGACGGCCGGCTCGTGCAGACCTTCGGCTCGCGCGGCGAGGCGCGGACGGCCGCGCTTGCCCTGCGCGTGGCGGAGCGCGCGCTGCTCGAGGCGCGCCACGGTCGCGCCCCGCTGCTGCTGATCGACGACGTGCACGCGGAGCTCGACGAGCGCAGGCGCGCCTTCCTGATGGACCTCGCCGCGCTCGCGCCGCAGGCGATCGTGACCGGGACCGAGGCGCCGCCGGCGGCCACACGTGTGTGGCGCATCGCCGACGGACGCATCGAGACCGGGTACCCCGCCCCGGCGGTGCCGCATGATGGGGTGCGATGATGCCACGCGAGCGTGCGCTTCGCGACCTGCTGCACGAGGCGTTCCGGCGCAGCGGCCTCGTTCGCGGCGTGCAGCGGGCCGAGGCGGTCATCGCCTGGCGCCGCGTCGTCGGTCCCGAGGTGGCGCGGTTCGCCAGCGCCGTCGCGCTGCAGCAAGGCACGCTCGTCGTGGACGTACCGGATCCCGAGACGGCGATGCACCTCGGGCTCCAGCGACACCATCTCGTGCGGGCCTTCGCGGAGCAGCTGGGACCGAACGTCGTGCGCGAGATCCGCTTCCGCGTCGGCAAGCCGGCGCCGCCCGACGACGACCCGACACCCGCCGTGGCCCACGCCCCGGCCGATCCGCGGGCGGTCGCCGCGCTGGCCCGCGACCTCCAAGGCGTGCCGGAGGTCGTCGCCGGCCCCGCCTTGCAGGCAGGTGCCGCGCTGCTCGGACTGCACGCGCGGCGCCGCGCGGCGGGCTGGCGACCCTGCCCCGTGTGCGGCGTCCCGAGCGAACCGCCCGACCAGGCGACCACGAGCGCCTCGCACCGCGCGGCACAGGCCGACGCGGCCTGGTGCACGATCTGCCGACGCCACGCCGAGCACCCGAAGGTGCGGCGCCAGGCAGAGCGGCTGGTCGACGATCCCGACCTCCCGACGCCCGTGCTGAGCGACGACGAGCGCGTCGTCGCGCGACGGATCGCCGCTGCGCTGGCGGCCGCAGCGCAGTTGGCCGCGCTGCCGTACGTCCTCTCCGACCCCGCCGAGCGCCCGCACCTGGAGCGCCTCGCTCGCGCGCAGGCGGCGCTCGAGGCCGACGTCGCGCTCGCCGACGTCCGAGACGAACACCTGGCGGTCGTCGACGCACGCGTGTTGCGCGCGTTGGGCCGCTGGGCGGTCACCCGACCCACCACTGCGAAGGAGCTCTGACCATGCACACCCCCGTCGTCCTCTGCGTCCTCGACGGCTTCGGCATCGCCGAGGCCGGACCCGGCAACGCCGTCACGAGCGCCCACACCCCCGTCTTCGACCGCCTCTGGGCGAGCGCCCCGCACACCACGCTGCAGGCCTCGGGCCGCGCCGTCGGCCTGCCCGACGGCCAGATGGGCAACAGCGAGGTCGGCCACCTCAACCTCGGCGCCGGCCGCGTGGTGATGCAATCGCTGTCGTTCGTCCAGGCCGCCATCGACGACGGCAGCCTGTTCGAGAACGAGGTCCTCGCCTCGCTCTGCGACAGCGTGGCAGAGCGCGGCGCCCTGCACCTCATGGGCCTGGTCTCCGACGGCGGTGTCCACTCCGACCTGCGCCACCTGCTGGCGCTCCTCGACCTGGCCCAGCGCCGCGGCCTGCAGCGCGTGTACCTCCACGCCTTCACCGACGGTCGCGACACCGCACCCGACGGTGGACGCGGCTACCTGCGGCAGGTGCGTGAGCACATCGAGGCGACGCGCAACCCGGCGCGCATCGCCAGCGTGATCGGGCGCTACTGGGCGATGGACCGCGACCATCGCTGGGACCGCACGAAGCGTGCCTACGACGCCATCGTGCTGGGGCGGGCCGATCACCGCGCAGCGAGCGACGACGAGGCCATCGCGCAGGCGTACGAGCGGGGCGAGACCGACGAGTTCGTGGCGCCGACGCTGGTGGTGCCCGAGGGAGCGGAGGCCGTCACGCTCGAGGACGGCGACGCGGTTCTGTGGTTCAACTTCCGGGCCGACCGCGCCCGCCAGCTCGCGCACGCGCTCCTCGACGGGCCGCAGTGGGAGGGCTTCGAACGCGAGCGTGTCGCACGCGTTCGCTACGCCTCGCTCATGCACGTCGACGCCACGCTCGACACGCCTTTCGCCCTGAGCCTCGACGAGCTCGAGACCCCGCTCGGCGAGGTGATCGCCGCGGCGGGCTTGCGCCAGTACCGCACGGCCGAGACCGAGAAGTACCCGCACGTGACGTACTTCTTCAACGCCAAGCGCGAGGCGCCGTACGAGGGCGAGACGCGCTACATGGAGCCGTCGCCGCAGGTGCCGACGTACGACCTCCAACCGGAGATGAGCGCCGCGGCTTTGACCGACGCGACGGTGCGTCGCCTCGCCGAGGGCGACGACGCCTTCGTGCTGATCAACTACGCCAACCCCGACATGGTCGGTCACACCGGCGTACTCGAGGCGGCCGTCAAGGCCTGTGAGACGGTCGACGCCTGCCTGGGCCGGCTCGAGGCGGCCACCGTGGGGCGCGGCGGCGTGCTGCTCGTCCTGGCCGACCATGGCAACGCCGAGACGATGCTCACGCCAGATGGCGCGGCGCACACGGCGCACACGACCAACCCCGTGCCCTGCGTCCTGGTCGGTGGGCCGGCAGGTGTCGCCCTGCGCGACGGCGGCGTCTTGGGCGACGTGGCACCGACGGTCCTCGACCTGCTCGGACTCGAGATCCCGGCGCTGATGACGGGGCGGTCGCTGCTGCGGCGCTGAACCCTGGCGCCAGGGGAGGACCGGCGCCGACGGCCGGCGTCGGA
>SLSM01000219.1 GCA_007130445.1 Trueperaceae bacterium
CTGGATCGTGTTCTCGTTCATCAGCGGCAGCCTCGACCAGGACGTGTCCGACCTGTGGCCCGCCACCACCCAGCCGGCGCTCCTCGTGTGGGGCACCGCGGGCGGCTTCAGCTCGTTCGAGGACGCCGAGGACTTCGTGCTGGCAAGACCCGACGCCCGGCTGGTGCTGCTGCGCGACGCCGCCCTGCTGCCGAACGAGGAGCGGAGCGAGACCTTCAACGATGCGCTGATCGGCTTCCTCGCCGGCCTCGACCCGTAGGCCATGGTGCGCATGGAGGTCCGTGGGTCGTGAGCCGGACACCGCCGCCGCCGTAAGCTCACGGCACCATGCACCGCCCATCGTCGCCCTTCGTCGGCCGCGAGCCCGAACTGACCGCCCTGCGTTCGGCCTGGGAGGTCGTGGCGGCGGGCCAAGGGCCCCGCACCGTGGTCGTGCTCGCCGAGTCCGGGCTCGGCAAAACTCGGCTCGCCCAGGCCCTGTTCGAAGCGATCGCGGCGAACGGTGCCGCGACGCCAGAAGGTGAGCGCGGGTACTGGCCGACGTCCCTCGGGCGCGACGGCAACAACCTGCGGGTCAACCCGGCGCTCGACGCCTGCGCACCCGCGGCGCCGCTGACGTTCCTGTGGTGGGGGATACGCTTGGTCGACCCGCTCGCACCAAACCATCTCGCCGGCGGCGTCCTGCCGTCGAGCGTGGAGCGCGACCTGTTGCCACACCTGGAGCCGGTGCACCGCGAAGCGCGCCGCCGCGACCGTCGCTCTCGCGCGGCCAAGGCGTCGGCCGGCCTGGTGACCGACCTCGTCGTCGACGCGCTGCCGTTCGCCTCGCTGATCAAGAGCCTCGTCTCGACGGGCCTCGAGCTGAAGGGCATCCACGACGAGGGTCGCAACGACGGCGCCGGTCGGGACCTCGCAGCGGCGGCCGAGGCGCGTTCGCTGACGTTCCTCGACCGCGTCGTCGGCGACCTCGGTGCGCTGCTGCGGCCCAGGGGCGTACCGGCCGTCGTGCTCGTCGACGACGGTCAGTTCTCGCCGCACGACCCCGCCGTGGTCGCGCTCGTCGAGCGGCTCCACCGCTCGGCCGCCGAAGAAGGGTGGCCGCTGCTGCTCCTGATCACGCACTGGGAGCACGAGTGGCGCGCCGCCGCACCCGGCAGCCTCGCGGCGGCGCTGCAGCATCCCGCCACCACCGCAGGCGTCGACGAGCTTCGCCTCGCGGCCGTGCCCGACCTCGGCCCCTGGTTGCGTGGCGAACTCCCTGGACTCACCGGCGCGCAGGCGGACGCCGTGCTGGCGCGCGCGGGCGGCAACCCGCGCTTCCTGGACGAGATCCTGCGCTTCGCGACCGGCGTGCGCGGCCGTTCGCTCTTCGAGGGCCGCGACCCGTCGCGGGCGCTCACCGACGCGGGGCTGCAGGAGCTGCTCGAGCGCAGCGTCGCGCTCGTCGACCTCGTCGCCGAACGCCTGGCTGCGAGCCCGGACGCCGTGCAGCAGGCGGTGGTGCTGGCCGCGCTGCAGGGCCCCGAGGTGCTCGACGACCTGGTGCCCGGCGCCGCCGAGGCGCTCGGGCTCGCCGCGCCAGCCGTCGCCGAGGCGCTGACCGACGCCTCGACGCGCCACGCCTACCTGGCCCGCATCGGCGACGCCAGCAGTGCGTTCGCCCAAAGGATCTACCTGGAGGTCGCGCGCGAGCACCTCCATGCCTGGTTCGACGCCGCCGAGGCCGAAGCCGCTCTCGCCGACGCGCTGCGGCGGATCGTGGCCGACGGCCGCGCCGACGATCTCGACGACGCCGACCGCACGCGTCTGGCCAGCCTGATCGTCCCGACCTTCGAGGGGCACGAGGGGGCGCTCGAGCGGCGCATGGTCGTCGCCGCGTTCGCGCACCTGCTCAAGCCGGCGCTCCACCGCCTGGACGGCGAGGCCCTGCACCTCCTCACGCCGCGCTTCGTGGCAGCACTCGACGGGCTCGACGACGCTGCCCTGGACCCCGACCTCGAGTGGCTCAGGCTGGCGCTCCACGCCGCCCGCGTGATCCGAGACCGCGACGCCACCAAGGCGATCCTCGAGCGCTTCGTGCGGCTCACGCAGGCGACGCACGACGAACGAGTGAGCCTGTGGGGCGCCGCACTGCTCACGCGCGCACGCGTCGCGCTCGGCGATCACCTCGCCGATGCAGGCGACACGCACGCCGCCATCGACCACTACGTCGCAGGCAACGCCGCCCTCGCCGACCTCGGCGCCACGCCGTTCGACGAGGACGTGCTGCTCGCGTTCCGGCTCGTCACCGATCGGATCGGCTGGGCGGCGCTGCGGATGGGTCGCCTCGACATCGCCCAAGAACGCTTCGAGACCGTGCTCGGCATCATCGACCAGCTCGTCGCGCTCGACCCGTACCACGAGCGGCTGCGCGCACACGCGTTCAGCCGGCTCGCGTCGTGTGCCTTCCATCGGAGCGACTTCGCCTTGGCCGCGGAGCTGTTCGACCAAGCGCGCGTCCTGGAGACCGCCACCATCGGACCGGATGCCGGACTCGGCGACCGCATGGCCCACGTGGAGACCTTGCTGGCGCTGGCCGAAGCGCTCCAAGCCGCGGGCGCGCGGTCCACGGCGCTGACCTGGGCGCGCGAGGCCTTGGAGCGTGCGGCGAGCGCGGCGAGCGAGAGCGCGGTGCCCTCGATCGAGACGCTCCGGTCGGACGCGGCCGAACTCGTCGCGGCGTTGGGCGGTGGTAGCGAGTGAGCGTCAGGACGCGTGCACGGTGCTTGCGGCCGAGAGGAGTGCCTTCAGCGCGCCCGAGCGCTCCCCGAGCGCCTCGAGCGATCGCAGCTTCACGTGTCGCAGCAGCTTGCCGCTCCCCTCGAGCACACCATCCGGGTCGGGCAGCTCCGCGCCCTGCATGAAGAACAGCGACACCCACCCTTTGTGGGCCTGCAGCGCCGCCATCCCCCAACCGCCGTAGCCGTACTGCCGCGCGCCGTAGCCGATCGAGCCGTCGACCAGGTCGGCCTCGTAACGGGCGTCGGGAACGGCGTCCAATACGAGCGCGTGGGCGGCCAGGTAGAGCGCCTCGTGCTGCGGCTGCAGGCGCGTGATCAACGCGCGCAGGTCGTCGGTCGAGGGCATCGCCGTGTGCGGGTGTTGCTTGCCGGTCGCCATGGGGTCAGCGTACCGGGCGAAGCCGTGACGCAGCCGTCGACTCACGTCGGCGAGGCCACGCTCAGACCCACGGATCGCACCGCGGTCGCCTGGCGTTCGTCGTACGTCACTACGCAATCGGCTCCCCAGCGCAGCGCCGCGGCGACGTGCAGCGCGTCGAGGCTCCGCAGCGCGGCGTCCGGTAGCAGGCCGGCGTTGCGGAAGACGTCGCCGTCGGGAACGAGCAACACCATGCGTTCCAGCACCAGCGTCACGCGCTCCTGCGGGATCGACAACCGGATCCCCAACCGCCGCAGCTCGGTCTCGAGCAGCAGGCTCGAACCGATGGTGTCCCCGTCCTCGATGGCCTGGTCCAAGAACGCCGCGAGCGCGTCGGACTCGACCTCCTCGACGACCAGCTTCGCCGCCGCGGACGTGTCGACGTAGTACCGCACGCCCTCACTCCTCGCGTAGAGCGTCGAGCGCCTCACGTACAAGCTCGACCGAACGCACCCGCGGGATCGCCCTGAAGCCGCCTCGTTGCTTCGCCGGGACGACGCGAGGCGTCAGTCCCTGCGTGGGCGGCGATAGCACGGCCACGACCTCGCCGTGGTTCGTGACCTGGATGGTCTCACCCGCCTGGACACGCCGCAGGACGTCGCTGCTGTGGTTCCTGAGTTCGCGATGGGCGATGGTCTTGGGCACGGCGCGCCTCCGTAGCAATCGTAGCACTCGGGCCGAGCGGCTCTTCCTCATGGATGTGGACGCTGCGCACCATGAGCGCGCCGTCGTCGCGTCACGCCGCGTCGACGAGCCAGTAGCGCCCACCGTCGCGATCGCGCCGCATGAACCCGAAGTCGACGAGGCTGCGGCGCATGCGCGCCGTGTCGTCGTTGAACCGGGCGAGCCGCTCGTTCACCTGCGCCTCGTCGTACACGACCCCCTTCTCGAAGGCCTGCAACGTGTGCCGCACGAGGACCAGGGCCTTCTTCCGTTGGCTCGGGAACGCCGTGATGCGGCCGTCGGCGTCGGTGAAGGTCGCGAGCACCTTGCGGTCGAACGCGCCGAGGTCGGCATCACCCGCCAGGCGCGGCAGCGCGTCCTCGGCGAGGTGCTCGCGAGCCATCGACTGCAGCGCCTCGACGTCGAGGGAGTAGACGCTGTACGGCCCCTCCGCACGCGCGCTCACCAGCCCGACGGCTGCCAAGCGCTTGAGGTGGTGCGACACCGTCGACGAGTCGAGGTCGAGCGCCGCCGCCAGGTCCTCCACCGACTGCGGCTCGCGCGCCAAGACGCCGATCAGCTTGAGCCGATTCGCGTCGGCGAGCGCCTTGAAGAACCGTAGGAGCGTGCTGTCCGTGGCGGGCATGATCGTACCTCCGCGACCATGTTGACACATATCAACACACATTGATCGTTGTCCACACATTCATGGTTCTCGTTGCGGCGATCCGCGATAGCGGCGACGGCCGGGGCGTCCCGAGCCATCGCCCCTTCCGTCAGCGCTCGGCCGTCGGGCACCCCTCGCCCGGCGCCAAGCGCCGCGGCCCCCACACGACCACCACGACGACCGCCGCCACCATCACCAGCGTGCTCATCGTCGCGACCACCGCCATCGACACCGGCAGGGCCAGGATGTTCACCACGTTCCACGTGGCGTGCCACGCCGCGACCACGAACACGCTGCCACCGCTCCCGTTGTAGAGCGCCGTGAGCCACACCGCGCCCGCGAACAGGCCGACGAAGAACCCCACCACCTCGACCACGCCGAAGTCGAAGCGGTACGCGAACATGGGCACGTGCCAGGCGGCCCAGGCGAGCGTCAGCAGCGCGGTCGCCGCCAGCGCACTCCGCCGCGCCTGCAGGCGCGGCAACAGGAAGCCGCGCCAGCCGGTCTCCTCGCCGACGCCGTAGGCCAGCGCCGCCGCGAGGCCGCCCAACCACCACACCGCGTCGCGGCCCGCCAACGCGCCGGCGTCCGGCCACGCACCGCTCGCCACGCGCACCCCGACCACGGCGACCACGAGCAGGGCCAGCGGACTCGCCACGCCCGCCAGCAGCCACGGCAGCCCGACCCGCCAACGGCCCATGCGGGCGAGCAGGTCGGTGAGCCCACCCCGACCCGCCACGGGGAACGTCACGATGAACGCTGCGCCGATCGGACCCAACGCTCCGAGTACGTGCCAATGCGGCGAGACGCGCCATGCCACCAGGCCGAGCCCGCTCAGGACGAGCGGGGACACCAAGATCCAGGTGATCGCGAACGACAGCGCCACGAACGCCGCGCCCGGCCGGGCGCGGAGCACGCTCAGTCCTCCGCCGCGAGCCCGCTCCCACCCACGGGACGCGTGACGAAGCGCTCGCCGAACCCTTCGATCAGCGGCCGGCCCTTCGCGATCGCGTCTCGCACCGAGGGCAGCGACAGCGACGCGCGGTGGTCCGCTTCGCTCATCCAGACCTCGGTCAACCAGATGGCGTCGGCGTCGTCCGGGTCCTGGGCGACGACGTAGCTGAGGCAGCCCGGCATGCCGCTGACACCCTCGATCAAGATGGCGATGAGCTCGTCGCGAGCACCGGACACTGCGCGCATCTTCCCGATCAAGCCGTACATGGACACCGCCCCCGTCCTGCTCCGCCGCCGCCGAGGCGGTCGGTGGCCGATCCCTCACCGGACGAACGGCCGCCGCAAGGCGCCGGCCACGAACCGAGGATACGGCGCGTGACCGAAGCAGGTCGGCACGTGCCGCCGGTCCCTTGCGCGGCGAGACCAGCGCTCCTACCATTCGAGTGCCGAACGGTGCTGCCGTCGACGTCGAGGTCGGCGGGAGCGGAGGAGCCCTGCGTGCGAACCACACATGCCGCCTCGAGCCGCGTGATCGTGATCAACGTCGTCACCATCGTGGTCGCAGCGGCCCTCGCCATCGTGTTCCATGCCGTCTTGCCGGCTCCCGTGGAGGACCTGGACTTCGACAGCGCGTTGGTCGCACTCGTCGGCTTCCCCGTCGTGGCGGTGTCCTACTTCGTGCTGCTGTTCGCGCACTGCGCCATCGTCCTGCAGGCGTTCGGCCGTCGCTCCGGCCTGCCGAAGCTGGAGGTCGGCTGGCGCTTCGGGCTCGCGTTCGCGCTCCTCTACCTCGTCGGCATGCAGGAGGTGGTCGTCGATGCCTCCCCGTTCGAGGCGTGGGGGCGCGAGTTCGTGGTGTACCAGTTCTTCATGGGAGCCGGTGACGCCGTGCCCGTGTTCGCGCTGTGCATGGTGCTTGCCTACCTCACGCTCGCGCCCGGTCGGCGCGGCGCCAGCGGAGCCCTCAGCGCACGCGAGGCGATCGCCATCGTCGCCGTGATCGCGCTGGCGTACTTCGCGCAGCGGACGATCGGGCACACCACCGCCTTGGTGCACAGCAACGTCGAGCGCTATCCGGTCCAGACCCACCTGTGGACGGCGCTGTTCGGCGCCGCCTTGGGGTTCGTGTACGTCGTCCTGTTCCCGGTGTTCTCGCGACGACACGGCCGGGTCGCGCTCTCCGTTCGGCTCGTGCTGCTGACGATCGGGATCAACTGGATGCTCTTCAACGGCTTCATCGGCCTGCTCTTCAGCGGCGTCATGCCGCAGATGCTGCTCCGCAGCGGCCTGGACACGGCCGCGGTGTTCGTGGCCTCCATCGTGGTCCTCAGGTACCTCTCGACGAGCCGTGCGGGCGCTCGGGTGGCGGGATCGCGGCCGACCAGGTCGCTGTGAGCCACGGGCGCCGTCGCACCGGCGGCGGTTGCCCGGGCGACCGTCCTATCGTTGAGGCATGGCCGTCATGACGACCGATCCGACCCGCGTGCTCCGCCTCGAGGGGCTCGCGCTCCTCGTCGTCGCGCTCGTCGCCTACGCTGCCCTCGGCTTCTCGTGGTGGGTGTTCGCCGCGCTCGTGCTGCTGCCCGACCTGTCGATGCTCGCGTACGCCGGCGGTCCACGCGTGGGTGCGACCGTGTACAACCTCGCCCACGCCACGGTCCTGCCCATTGCCGTGGTACTCGTCGGCTTCCTCTCGGGCAGCGACGTGGCCCTCCTCGTCGGTCTCGTCTGGCTGGCTCACATCGCCGCCGACCGGGCCCTCGGCTACGGCCTCAAGCACCCGACGGGGTTCCACGACACGCATCTCGGTCGGATCGGCCGCGGCAAGCGCACCGGCCAGTCGTGACCGCGGCGCCCTGCACCACGACGAACCGCGCAGCCTCGACGGCCGCGGTCACGACCCGAGCAACCGCCGCACCGCCGTGTAGTGGTGCAGGTCGTGATGGACGCCGACGCGCAGCACCTGCACCAGGTTCAAGCGCCCGATCGCCGGGTCCCACACGGTGACGTGGCCGAGCAAGCGCTCCGGCTTGCCCGCGTAGAAGCGGGCGATCGCGTCGTGTTCGACGGCCAGGACCCGCTCGAGCTCGGCGAGCGACGCGGGACGCGACGGCGTGCGGCGCGGAGGCCACAGGAACCCGACCCAACTCGGCATGTTCGGGCGCTGGTACACGTCGTCGATGTCGGTGGCGTAGGGCCGCTCGAGCCGCCGCCGCGCACCGGGAAGGAGGGCGGGCCACGGCGAGACGACCGGCCAGGCCGCACTCAGCAACCGGCGGAAGCAGGCGTTGAGCACCCTGGTGTGGTCGAGGTGCTCGCCGGGCGACCACTTCCTCTCGGACGGGCGCTCCCACAGACGACGCTCCGCGACGCCCGTCAGGTCCTCGAACAGCGCGATGCGCTGCGCGTGCATGCGCTCGAGGTGGGCGGCCACGACGCCGCGAGTGCTCGGTCCATCCCCGTCACGCATCTGGGTCCCCCGCCGCCGCGCCGCGCTGGACGATCCAAGGTGGCGCTGAGCGAGGGTACCCCCTCGCTCGTGGCGCGCTGCATCCATCGTGCCGCGCACCCGAAGGGCATGACGGTCCGCTCTCGAACGCGCGCAGGGGAGGAGGTGGGTCGGAGCGCTACCGCACCGGGATGACGATCAACGTCCGCACGTGCTCCATCGGTGTGTCGGATGGGTCGTCGAGGTCATGCTCGAACGCTGGACCCGCGTGCTCGAGCCCATGCTCCGCCATCCACGCCCGCATGGCGGCGTACGCCGCCCCGAGTTGGTCGAAGGGGCCGACGTGCACGCACTGCACCGCCGAGCCCGCCGGGATCTCGCCCGGCTCGACCTCACCCTCACCAGCCAGCACCCGCTCGAACACGAAACCGATCTCGACGTCGAGGTCGTGCATGTCCATGGTGTGGAACGCGGCGAACGGTGCCCCGACCGGCTCGGCGCCCGACCGCGCCGCGCAGGCCATCACCACCCCCCAGGCCGGCCCCAGCACCTCCGGCAGCCGCTCGACGGCGGCCCGCCTGCGGACGACCAGGGTCGGCTGCGCCTCCAACTCGATGCGCTCACACTCGTATCCCATACCACACGCTCCTCCCTCGTGCGATTCGGGCGCGCGCCGGCGCCTCCGCCCGCCTCAGACTCCGCGTACGAGTCCGTCTCCGCCTACCGGCCGCGGCGCGGCATGCTCGCGTAGGTGCGCCTGCAGGTCGACTCCGATCTTCAGCGCGACGAGGAGCACCAGGCTGAGCGACGGCTGACCAAGGAACGTGGCCACGAAGCCGCCGCCGATGATCGTGACGTGGAGCACCACCACACGGCCGTACGGCTGCTGCATGAGCGCCTGCGGCGACAGGGAGCGGTCCTCACCGTGGCCGAGGTAGTTGACCACGTACGACGTGCCGTGGCTGACGACGAGCGACAGGACCGCCAGCGCGAAGCCGCCGCCGACCGCTCCCACGACGGGATCGAACGGCTCGCCGAACCCGGGGGCGCCGCCGGGCAACCCGCGCGGCAGGCCCATGCCCGGACCGAACCAGAGCGCCCCGAAGGGCCCCGACCCCGAACCGAACATGAGCCGCACGAACACCCCGTGCACCGCCCAGAAGAGGCCGTAGTGGACGCTGAAGAAGAGGGCCGTGCCGATCGCTCCGAGCCGGTGCGCCAGCGGCACGAGGAGCGGACGCCCGAGGGGTTCCGCACCCCCGGTCGGGATGCGGCTCGTCAGGATCTTGAGGACGGTGAAGGCGCCGATGATGCCGTTCTCGAGCCAATACAGGAGCATGAGGTCCGACAGGCGCCAGCCGAGGGCGAGGACGCCGACGAGCGGGATCAGGTTGACGGCGACGAGCGCAGCGACCGCCCAGGGGTGCGAACGCGTCGACGCGGACGCTGAGGCGGTCGAAGCCATGGCGCCATCGTACGGCGCGCAGGCCGATGCGCAACGCAGGACCCGCGTCACTGGCCCTGCGCCTCTGCCCAACGCACGCTGCAGGGATGGAACGCACCCCTTCGCACGGCGTTCGCCATCGCATCCGTGCGGGCCCGTGACGAGGACACGTGCCACGAGCTACGGGCCCACCCGTCATGATCGGCCGCATGACCGGCTGCCGGCGCAGCACGAGACCGCTGCTCGCGCTCGGCGCCCTGGCGTCGCCGCTGATCGGGGCGGACATCGCCACGAGCGTCGACGCACTCGACGGCATCGGCTCGCTCGCCGCGCTGGCATACGTGCTCTTGCCGTCGCTCGTGCTCGCGCGCGAGGTCATCGAGGACCGTCTGCGCCTGGACGCCTCCTGGCGTCCGCTTCGGCTACGTGATCCTGGTGCTTCGAGGCTGAGGCCATCGCGCGTCCGACGTACGCACGTGCTGCCGAGGTCCACGCCTGCGACCTACACGACGTGCTCCTCGGCGGTCGCGCGTGTCACCTGGTAGCACGCCAGCGTGTTCCCAGACCCCTGCCACTGGCGCGTGTGGATCAACCTCAACGACGCCGGTGGTCGGCCTTCGAACAGCTTGATGCCGTCACCCGCCACGATCGGGAACGTCATGAGGTGGAGTTCGTCGACGAGGCCGTGCTCCATCAGGCCGTTCCACATCACGCGCCCGAGCAAGATCAACACGTCGCGACCCGGTCCGCGCTTCAGCGCAGCGATCGCACGCGGCGCGTCGCCGACACACACGATGCGCGTGTTCGCCCACGGCGCCAGGTCGTCCTCCTGGACCCGGTCCGAGACCACCAGCTTGTCGATGCGGGCGATGCGATCGGCGAACTCGCGGCGGATGTCGGTCGCGTTCGGGTCCTGCGGGACCGACGTCCAGTAGGCCTTGGTGCCCAAGAACGACGTGCGCCCGCTCAGCACCAGCGTGTCGGCCGCCCGCAGTCGCTCGGTGGTGTAGTGGTCGAAACTATCGTCGCCCGCGTAGTCGGGGTGCTGGTGCTCGAACAGGCCGTCGATCGTCTTGTCGTGGGCCTCGTAGAAACCGTCGACGGTGACGAAGTTGCAGACGATGAGTCTCCTCACGGGTGTCCTCCTCGCAGCGTGGTGCTGGGTCGTGATGCATGGGGCCTCGCTGCTGGCGCTGTCGGCCGACGCCAAGGGCGACGCGAGCTTCACCTGCCGGTGCGCTGGTCACGGATCCGCCCGCTCCTCGCCGTCCGGTGGAGCGTCGGCGACGACGCTCGATCGGGCCGGCGCGAACCGTTGCCAGTGGCCTTCGGACACGACCCGGACGGTTCCGTCCACCACGGCGATGGCGGTCTCGTCGTCGATACCGTAGGTCGGTACCGGTACCTCGGCGGCCATGCGTTCCACCTTGGTCGTCGAGCTCTCCGGGTGGTCCTCGTGATCCAGATGCGGCAGCAACGCGAAGCCGACCAGTCCCAGCCCTTGCTCGATGACGAAGGGCGTCGCCGGGTCGTCGTACGTCTCTCCGAAGACCGGGGCGGTCACCATGCTGCCGGCGCTCACGCCGACGTAGACCGTGTCGCGCAGCGACGGCAGCAGGTCCGCCAGTCCGGACTCCCGCATCCAGCGACACAGGTACCTGACGTCACCGCCGTACACCAGCAGGGCATCGGCGTCCTGGACGGCAGCGGTCCATACGTCCAACGCGATGCTGGGCAGGGCCGTGAGTTCCAGGACCCCGAGCGACTTCCAGCCGAGTTCGCACATGGGGCTGGCAGTCGACCCCTTGATGAACCGGTAGGCCGCCGCAGGCCCGCCGGAGAACGGGTACACGCCGGTGGGGATGCACAGGGCGTGCGACTCGGCGACCGGTCTCCCCAGGAGGTCGACCAACGCGTCGTGGATCCTCGCGTTCCTGATGCCGGCGGACGTGAGGAGGTACCTCATGACGTCCGTCCGGGCGGCGCATCGAACGCCGTGCCGCGTGTCGCGTCCTCCTTGGAGGCGACCAACCGCGACTCGGCGGCGCCTCCCCAGGAGTTGGAGACGACGTGACCATCCCGAACCCCGAAGGTGCGCATCACCCGTCCACGCGACAACTCCACGACGAGTCCGTCGTCTGGGCGGAGGTCGCGCTCGTCGAGCTCGCAATCGCCGACGCGCTCGCCGTTCATCGTGACGTCGTCGTACGGCATGCCGCCTCCCCTCGGGGTCCCCGAGCATGGTAGACGGATCCGCCCCACCGCCTCTGCGGAACGGGATCGCCGGCCGTCCGGGCGGTGCTCGAGACGCTCGCAACGGACGCGCGTCTCGCTCGCGAACCCCATCGGCCGCTGCCGTGGATGCGGTGCCATGCTCGACGCCTCTTCCGATCAACGCCCGTATCATGCTCCCAATGCGCCCAAGGGTGCGGCTCGTCCACCGCTTCGAGCGCGGCGACCAGAGGATGATCGAGCTGTGCCTCGCCTCGCTGTGGCACTGGACGCAGCGGGACGACTGCAGCGACACGAACATGTCCATCGGCTATTGGCACGCCTCGCGCGTGTACGCAACGGTCGGGCTCGCTGGCGAAGCGATGCGATACGCAACGCTCTGCCTCGAGGCGAGCAACCGACCGAACGTGCCGACGTTCTACGCGGGATACGCCTACGAGGCCCTGGCGCGTGCGGCGCACGTGGCGGGCCATCTGGACGCAGCTCGCGAGCACCTGACCGAGTCACGCGCCATCGCCCATGGGTTGACCGAACCTTCGCACAAGAAGCAGCTGCTCGCCGACCTCGATACGCTGGCCCACAGCCTTGGCGCGACGTAA
>SLSM01000359.1 GCA_007130445.1 Trueperaceae bacterium
GCATGGCCTACTGCGTGGACGTCGACGAGGACCAGCACTACAACGTCGTGAACGTCGACCTCGGCCCCGGCGCGCACCTGCCCGAAGCGCACGAGCTGCGCCGCTTCGCCGCCACGTCCGCCTGCGGCGTCTGCGGCAAGGGGCAGCTCGAGGCGCTCAGCATGGCCGGCTGCGCAGCGGTGTCGCCGATCGCACCGGTCCGCGCCTCGCTGATCGCGTCGTTGCCCGAGCGGATGCGCGAGCACCAGGGCCTGTTCGATCGCACCGGCGGGCTGCACGCCGCGGCCCTGTTCGGCGCCGAGGGCGCGCTGCTCGCGCTGCGCGAGGACGTCGGCCGCCACAACGCGCTCGACAAGCTGCTGGGGTGGGCGTTCCTCGAGGGTCGCGTGCCCCTCGACGAAACGCTGGTATGCGTGAGCGGTCGCTCGAGCTTCGAACTCGCGCAGAAGTGCGTGGTCGCCGGTGTGGGCCTGCTCGCCGCGGTGTCGGCGCCCTCGAGCCTCGCCATCGACGTCGCGCGGCGCTTCGGCCTGACGCTGGCCGGGTTCGTCCGGGAAGGCCGGTTCAACGTCTACGCCGGCGCGGACCGCGTGATCGACGACCTCGGCGACACTGCCGACGGCGTGGCTCCGGCCCCCTGACGCGAGCGACTGACGGGAGGCCGCATCGGGTAGCATCGTTGGCCGTGCTGCGCCGCTTCTTCGCCCACTACCGCCCGTACAAGCGCCTCTTCGCGCTCGACTTCGGCTGCGCCGTCGTCTCCGGCCTCATGGAGCTGGGCTTCCCCATCGCGGTCACGCTCTTCGTCGACCGGCTGCTGCCGAGCGGCGATTGGGGCCTGGTCATCGTCGCGGCGCTCGGGCTCCTCGCCGTCTACCTGACGAACACGGGCCTGATCGCGATCGTCACCTACTGGGGCCACATGCTCGGCGTGAACATCGAGACCGACATGCGCCGCGCGGCGTTCGACCACCTGCAGAAGCTGTCGTTCGCCTACTTCGACGAGCAGAAGACCGGCCACCTCGTCGGCCGCCTCACGAAGGACCTCGAGGAGATCGGCGAGGTAGCCCACCACGGACCCGAGGACGCCTTCATCGCCGTGATGACGCTCCTGGGCGCGCTCGCGCTGATGTTCGCCATCAACGCGCCGCTGGCCGCCATCACCACGGCCGTGCTGCCGCTCACCGTGTGGCTCACCGTCCGCTTCGGCGGCCGCCTGACGCTCAACTGGCGGCGCCTGTTCCAGCGTGTCGGGGCGTTCAACGCCCGCATCGAGGAGAACGTCGGCGGCATCCGCGTGGTCCAGGCGTACGCCAACGAGGACCATGAGCGCGCGCTGTTCGCGGGCGAGAACGTCGCCTACCGCGCCACCAAGCTCCAGGCCTACAAGCTGATGGCCGCGAGCGTGTCGCTGTCGTACCTCGGCATGCGGCTCACGCACGTGGTGGTGCTGGTGGCGGGCGCGTACTTCGTGATCACCGGCGCACTCACCGCGGGCGGCTTCGTCGGCTTCCTGCTGCTCGTCAACGTCTTCTTCCGACCGATCGAGAAGATCAACGCCATGATCGAGCTCTACCCAAAGGGGATCGCCGGCTTCCGCCGCTACCTGGAGTTCCTGGCCACAGAGCCCGACGTCGCGGACAGCACGGACGCACGCACCGCACCGGCCTTCACCGGTCACATCCGCTTCGAGGGCGTCACGTTCGCGTACGCCGACGGCCGGCCCGTCCTGCGGGGCATCGACCTCGAGGTGCGCCCCGGCGAGACCGTCGCCTTCGTCGGACCGTCCGGCGCCGGCAAGACGACGCTGTGCTCGCTGCTGCCACGCTTCTACGACGTGACCGGCGGGCGCATCACCATCGACGGCATCGACGTCCGTGACGTCACGCTGGCCTCGCTGCGGCGGCAGATCGGCGTGGTGCAGCAAGACGTCTTCCTGTTCGGCGGCACCGTGCGGGAGAACGTCGCCTACGGCCGCCTGGGCGCGAGCGAGCACGACATCCTCGAGGCGGTGCGGCGCGCCCGCCTGGACGAACTGGTCGGCGCCCTCCCCGACGGGCTCGACACCGTCATCGGCGAGCGCGGCGTGAAGCTCTCGGGCGGGCAGCAGCAGCGCCTGTCGATCGCACGGATGTTCCTCAAGAACCCGCCGCTGCTGGTGCTCGACGAGGCCACCTCGGCGCTCGACACCGAGACCGAGCGGGCCATCCAGCGCTCCCTCGCCGAGCTCGCGCGGGGCCGCACCACCCTCGTGATCGCCCACCGCCTCGCCACCGTCCAGCACGCGGATCGCATCGTCGTGGTCGACGACGGCCGGGTGATCGAGCAGGGCCGCCACACCGAGCTGCTGGCGCGCAGCGGCGTCTACCGGCGGCTGTACGACGCGCAGTTCGGACCCCTCACGCCGCAACCGGCGCCTTGACCGAGCGTGAGCGACAGGCCACCGCGATCGGGCGCGCCTCGTCGGCGCGCCCGTCGGGTCGATCGTCGCTCGAGCACCGCGGTCAGTTGGGCGGAGCGATGCTCACGCGGTACGTCTCGGACGTGAACGACTGGCCGATGGCGGTGAAGCCCGTGAAGGTGATGTCGGCGTGCCAACCGACCGGCTGACCGGCACCGATGTGCGCCAGCACCACGCCGACCGGAAGCAGCTGGTACGCCTCGGGCGTGGTCACCTGCAGGCCGGGCGCGAAGCGCGCGCCTGCGGACTGCATGGTGCACCCGAGCACCGGGTCGGGCTGGTCGCATTGGATGCCAGGCGGCACGTAGACGTTGAGACTGATGACGTTGGCGTTGTCGCCGGGCGGTGCGGCGGCGTCGTTTACGTCGTAGAACTCGATGAGCAGGCCCGTGAGCGTCACGCCCACCTGCCCGGCCGTGTTGCGGAAGACCAGGTTGCGAGCGGTGACGGTGATCTCGCCGGTCGTACTGACCTCGTACCCGAGGTTCCCCGTCGGTGACATCGTGAACTGGAGTCGAGACGGCGTCACCGTCGTGGTGCACGCTGCCAGGAGCCCCACCAGGGCAGCCGCCACGGCGGCTCGTACCAGAAGACGCTTCATGCGAGCTCCTCCCTACGTTTCTCGTTCGCGACTATAGCCCCGCAGACGGTGGGGGGTCGCCAGAAACCGCACAGGACGCAGATACGCGCCGCAC
>SLSM01000322.1 GCA_007130445.1 Trueperaceae bacterium
TCCCGCTGCCGCGCCCAGCGAGGCCGGGGCCGCCGCGCCCGCGCCGGTCGAGGCGGGGCCCGTCCAGGCCTTGCGCTTTCGTGACGACCTCGTGCACCACCTCACCCCGCCACCCCCGCCCGGCACCCAGACCGGCTTCGTCACGATCATGCGCGGCTGCGACCACCACTGCACCTACTGCATCGTCCCAACCACCCGCGGGCCCGAAGTATCGCGTCCGCTCGCAGCGATCGTGCACGAGGTCGAGGCCATGCACGCGGCAGGCGTGCAGGAGGTGGTGCTGCTCGGGCAGAACGTCAACAGCTACGGCTTGGGCGACCCCGAGCTGCCGTCGTTCGCCGAGCTGCTCCGGCTCGTCGCGAGCGTCGGCATCGCGCGCGTCAAGTTCACGACGAGCCATCCCATGAACTTCACGAGTGACGTGATCGACGCCATTCGCGACGAGCCGAACGTGTGCGACTACATCCACCTGCCGGTCCAGTCCGGCAGCGACAGGGTCCTGCGGCGCATGGCGCGCGAGTATCGACGCGAACGCTATCTGGCGATCGTGCGTGAGATCCGCGCCAAGATCCCCGAGGTGGTGCTCTCCACCGACATCATCGTGGGGTTCCCGGGCGAGACCGAGGACGACTTCGAGCAGACGCTGTCGCTCTACGACGAAGTCCGCTTCGAGCACGCCTACATGTTCATCTACAGCGCCCGGCCCGGCACGCCCGCGCACCGGCACTTCGACGACATGCCGCGCGAGGTCAAGACCGAACGCCTGGGCCGCCTGATCGAGCGCCAGAAGCACTGGTCGCTCGAAGCGAACCGGCGCTGGGTCGAGCGCAGCGTGCGCGTGCTGGTCAAGGAACGCTCCAAGGATGGCCAGTACGTCGCCGGCCACTCCGATCAGAACCACACCGTGCTCGTTCCGGCCGACCAGATCCGGCGCCTCGGTCTGCACCGCGTCCGCATCGAGCACGCCACCCCGCACACGCTCTACGGCGTGGTCGAGGGCGAACGCGAAGGCGCCATTCCACTGCGGCTGGCGTCGTGAACGCGTCGGCGATCAGCGGGCCTTCGCGAGACTGGGCCGTCGCCGTGTTCGTCGTCTGGCGCGGGACCGTGCTGCTCCACGAGCACGCCGCCCTGGGGCGCTGGCTGCCGTGCGGCGGCCACGTCGAGCCGGGCGAGACGCCCGACGATGCCGCGGTGCGCGAGGTGCTCGAGGAGTCCGGCGTGCCGGTGGTACTGCTGGGCGAAGCGCCCGTATCGGCTCCCGGTCCGCGCCCCCTGACCCGCCCTCGCGGCGTGCAGCTCGAAGCCATCGGCCCAGGACACGAGCACATCGACCTGGTCTACCTGGCGCGGCCCGAGCACGGCTACGACGGAGCGCTGCACGGGCCGGCGAGCCTCGGCTGGTACGACCGGGCGTCGCTCGAGCGCCTGCCCCTCACGCCGGAGATTCGCGCCTGGTGCGACCTGGCGCTGGCCGAGGTCGATCACGCCGCCTGAGCGGCACCGTTCGTCTTGGCCAGTGCGACCCTAGTCTGCGACTTGCCGGCGAAACACCTCGGTGAGGAAGTAGACGCGTCCCTCGAGGATGCCCGCGTCCCCGACGCGGTACGTGACGCACAAGGGCAGGCTGACGTGCTTGCCGGTCGCCGCCACGCCGTCGCAATCTCCGACGTGCCTCCCCACCAGCGTCGCCTCATACGCTGCGCTGCCCTCGCCCACGATCTCCCGTGCATCGTCGGGCCGCACGTCGAACGCCTCACCATAGAACGCGTCGAGCATGGCGACGACCGCGTCGCGACCCTCGTGGCGTTCGCCCGTGGCGACGTCGGTGAAGACGACGTCCTCCGCCAGGACGCTTCGGTCGCCTGCCCAATAGCGCTGCATGATCGCCTTGGTCTGTGCCTGCGTCACTGCGGCCTCCTCCGTCTCATGGGATGAGGCGCAGCGTACGCAACCGTGGACCCGAAGGCAAGCGGCGGCATGGCTCACTCCGACGCTCGCACGGTTGCACCGGCGAGCGGTCGTCGCCCAGCCCTGCCGCGCCGCCGCCGCCGCGCTATACTCCGCTGCGGCGGGGCGTAGCGCAGTCTGGTAGCGCACCTGCTTTGGGAGCAGGGGGTCGGAGGTTCGAATCCTCTCGCCCCGACCACCACAAATGCTGTCCTGTACGGCGCAAGATACTGAAGCGGTCCTTTCACATGGGGGGCCGCTTCACCCCCTGGTGTCTCGCTGGTGTCTCGCCTCCCCTTCCGCTAGTTGACCGGCGCAGCGGGCGGGGCAGCCTCGTCGAGCGCCCGCTCGAAGCGCTGCATCCAGTCCGCCGTCACGGCCTGGTCACCGTGCATGTAGGTGTCCGCCGTCTGCTGGATGGTGGCATGGCCCAGCAAGTCCGACACGACCTTGAGCGGTGTGCCTGCTGCCACGTGCAACGAGGCGAAGGTGTGGCGAAGGTTGTACAGTGCCACCGGCTTCTGGATGCCTGCCCGCTGAAGGGTGCGGCGCAAGTCGCGCTTCGAGAAGGTCCACGGTCGCAGCATCCGACCCTCCTGGTTCGTGAACACGAGACCGGCAGCGTCGAGCTTGCGTTCGCGTTGCCATTCCCGGTGCCTGAGCAACGCCTCGCGCAACCCGTCGAGCATCGGGAGGGTGCGGCGGCCTCTGTCGGTCTTCGGTCCGGCCATGATCGCCTCACGGTTGGCTCCGATCGTGACGGCGCGCTGCACGGAGATGCTGCCGCGCGTGAAGTCGATGTCGCTCCACTTCAGCGCACACGCCTCGGCGGGACGCACGCCAGTGTCGACCAGCAAGTGGTAGAACACCCCGTAGAAGGACTCACGACAGGCTGCCAGGAAGCGGTGCCGATCAGTGGCGGTCAGGGGCTGCTTCTCCCGTCGTCGGAGTGCAGGAAGGCTCGCTTCGGCGGCCGGGTTTGCGCCTATGTAGCTCCACCGGACGGCCTGCTTCAGCATCATGTTGAGCGCCGAGTGCACCATGCGTACGCTACGAGGCCCGACCGGCCGGCCAGTCGTGCCGAGGCGCCCGTCCGGTCGCGGCAGTTCACCGCTGAGCATCGCCCCATAGAGGCGGTCGAAGTCGTGCAGTCGCAGGTCGGCGATCCGGCGGTGGCCGAGGCTCGGCAATGCATATCGGCGCA